>NZ_JABXGF010000035.1:0-36373 GCF_025407985.1 Curtobacterium sp. C2H10
GCGGGGGCGAGCGCGGGGGCGGGGCGGGCGCGGGCGCGGGCGCGTCAGACCGTGGTCGTCACCCGGGATCCGCCGTCGGACGTGCGCCGCACGGCGATGCGCTCCGGGATCCGCTGCTTGAGCTCCTCGACGTGACTGACGATCCCGACCTGACGGCCGCCCGCGGTCAGGCGCGACAACTGCCCGATCACGTCGTCGAGCGTCTCGGGGTCGAGCGTGCCGAACCCCTCGTCGACGAACAGCGTGCCGAGGGAGACCCCGCCCGCCTCGGCCTGGACGACGTCGGCGAGACCGAGCGCGAGGCACAGCGACACCGTGAAGGTCTCGCCGCCGGACAGGCTGCGGGGGTCGCGCACGGTGTCGGTCGTCTGGTCGTGCACGGCGAGTGCGAGGCCCGTGCGCCGTGCGCGTGAGCCGGACTCCCGCTCGTCGGAGGTCTCCAGCGTGAACCGGCCCGCGAGCATCGCCCGCAACCGGTCGTTCGCCGCGGCGACGACGTCCTCGAACCGGCGCATGAGCACGTAGGTGCCGAGGGTGATCCCGGTGGGGTTGGCTGCTGCGACCCCTGCCGCGACGTCGGCGAGCCGCACCACGGCCCGGCTGCGCGCAGAGGTGTCGTCGCGGGCACGGACCGCGGCGTCCAGCTCGGCTGCGCACCGTTCGGACGCGACGGCCTGGTCGACCGCCGACGTGGCCGCGCGGACGGCTGCTTCGGCCGCGGCTGCGGTGGCGTCCCGTGCTGCGCGGGCTCCGTCGAGGTCGAGTGCTGCCGGGTCGTCGTCGGCCGCAGCGACGACCGCCGGTTCGGCGAGTCCCGCATCGACGACCGCGCGAGCCTGGTCGGCACGGGCGACCTCGGCCCGGAGTGCTTCGGCGTCCGCTGGGTCGAGGACCCCGGCGCGGGCGGAGGCGACGTCGTCGAACCCCTGCTCGGCGAGGACCCGCTCCACCTCGGCCGCACGTTCGCGGACGTCTGCTGCTGCCGAGTCCGCGCGGCTGTCGGCCTGGAGCACCGCGTCGAGTCGACCGACGAGCGCGTCGAGCGACTCGACCCCCTGGCGCAGGGTCTCCGGCGCAGCGTCGAGGTGTTCGGCCACGCGTTCGATGGCGGCCGACACCGCCGACTCGTCCTGCTCGAGGCGCTCGGCATCGGCTGCTGCTGCTCCGGCGAGGACGGCGCGTTCGGCGTCGACCTCGTTCCGCTGCCGTTCGAGGGTGCGCGTTCCCTCGTCGTGTGCGGCCCGCTGTTGTTCGAGGACGCGCACGCGGACGGCCGCGTCGTGCGCCGCCGTGACGGCTGCGTCGGCAGCAGCCGCGAGGGCGTCGACGGTGTCGTCGTCGACGTCACCGAGGACCTGCACGAGCCGGGTGAGTTCGGCCCGTTCGAGTGCGAGGGCCGTCGCGGCGTCGCCGAGGGCTCGCTCGGCACGCCGGGCACGTTCGGCCGCGGCCTCGATCGCCTCGGTCGTGGGGTGGTCGTCCTGCGGTGTCGCGACGACCGGGTGCTCCGTCGCCCCGCACACCGGGCACGGGTCGCCCGGCAGGAGTGCGGCGCCGAGCTCTCCGGCGAGTCCGGCGATGCGGCGCTCCCGCAACTGCTGTTCGACCCGGACGAGCTCGTGGGCGGTGGCGCGGGCGGCCATGACGGTCTGCTCGGCACCCTGCACGCGCCGCTCGGACGCGGCTCGGGCGACGAGGTCGGCCCGGAGTGCACGGACACGCTCGACCTCGAGCCGCGCGGCCTCGGACCCGGCGGCCAGCGTGGCGGCGGCCCGGGCATCCTCGACGATGCGGGCGCGTTCGGCGGGGCGGGCATCGAGCGCGGTGTCGAGGTCGGCGAGGCGTTCGGTGAGCAGGGTTCCGCGAGCGACGGCATCGGTGATCGCCTGATGCCTGCCGGGGAGCGCCCGTTCGAGGTCGATGCGGTGCCGGACCGCGGCGAGGCACTCGGTCACGGCGGTCCGCTGGTGGGCGAGGGCGTCTCGGTCGGTCGTCACGCCGTACTGCGCGCGGAGGGCGTCCGCCGCCGCGGCGGCGTGGTCGGAGCGGGCGCGTGCGGCGTCGAGTCCATCGGCGACGACCGCGACGCGGGCAGCGCGTTCGCCCGACGCCAGGCGCACGCGGGCTGCGGCGACCCCGTCGGCACCCGCGTCGAGTTCCGCACGACGTGCGACGAGGACGGCGCGGCGGTCGAGTGCGGCTGCACGAGCAGTGACCGACTGCTCGTGCGCCGCCGCAGAAGCGGCCGCGTGCGACGCGGTGGCGCGAGCGGACTCGGCAGCGTCGGCGGTCGCTCGGAGTGCCGCGACGGTCGCGGGGACGTCGGACTCGTCCGGCTCGTCGACACCCGCGGCCTGGGCGAACCGGTTCAGGGCGTCGCGGACCCGGGCGTCGGCGCCCTCGACCTCGGCCAGGACGGCGCGACGGCGGACAGCGAGTTCGTCGGCCGTCCGGTCGTAGACCTGCGTGCCGAACAACGACTGCAGCAGCTTGCGGCGGTCTTCGCCGGGAGACCGCAGGAACCGGGCGAACTCGCCCTGGGGCAGGACGACGGTCTGCAGGAACTGCGCCTTGTCGAGGCCGATGATCCGGGCGATCTCGACCGCGACCTCGGGGATGCGCGAGGACATCGGCTCACCGGCCACGTCGGCCGGCCCGGCGAGGCGGAACAACTGCGCGGAGGCCTGCTGCTTCACGGTGCCGGTCCCCCGCTGCTTCGGGCGCTGGTACTGCGGCGTGCGTCGGACGCGGTACACACCGGCACCGGTCTCGAACACGAGCTCGACGAAGGGCTCGACCGCGGGGTCGGCGTGCTGGCTGTGCAACCGGTCGTCGCTCGCGTCGGCACCGGCCAGTCCGCCGTACAGGGCGAAGACCACGGCGTCGATGATCGTCGACTTGCCGGAACCCGTCGGCCCTTCGAGCAGGAACACCCCGGAGGCGGCGAGCGCGGCGAAGTCGATCGACACGAGGTCCGGGTAGGGGCCGATCGCGCGGAGTTCGAGCCGGTGCAGGTACATCAGCGGTCCCCCTCACGCTGGAGGGCCAGGGCGGCCGCTTCGTACGCCTCGGTCAGGATCGCGCGGTCGTCGTCGTCCAGCGCGGTGCCGGTGGCGAACGACACGAAATCGGCTGCCACCTCGACCGGGTCGGACGTCGCCGTGACCGCGCGGGCGGCGGCACGCTCGGCGCGGTCGGCCGGCTCGTGCGTGATGGCGAGGGCGTGGGGGAAGTGGTCCTTCACCCGGGCGTACATCCGTTCCGGGTGGACGGTGTCCGTCACGGCGACGCGGACCCAGGCGTCCGCCGCCGACCGGTGCGCCCCGGACTCGATCTCGTCGATCGTGGCCCGGACGTCGACGAGCCGCCGCGGCACGGGCGCCGGCACGAGCTCGGCCGTCACCTGCCCCGTTCCGTCGACGTCGACGACCGTGACGGACTTCTGCTGGTGCCGCTCGCCGAACGAGAACGCGAGCGGCGAGCCCGCGTACCGCACGCGGTCGCCGTCCCCCACGCGCTGCGGCCCGTGCAGGTGCCCGAGCGCGACGTAGTCGATGCCGTCGAACACGGCACGCGCCACCCGGTCGACACCGCCGACGCGGATGTCCTGCTCGCTGTCGCTCGGTTCGGTCCCGCCGACGAACGCGTGGGCCACGACGACGCTGCGCGTACCGGGTCGCTGGGCGAGATCGGCGCGGACGCGGTCCATCGCCGCACCGACGACGGCCTGGTGCGAGCGGGCGAGCGGCTCGTCGGGCACCGCCGCGAGGGCGTACCGGGTGAGGTCGGGGTGCAGGTACGGGATGCCGTACACCGCGACGGGCCCGTGGGCGTCGTCGACGAGGACCGGGGTGGCGATGCCTGCGGGTTCGGCGAGGATCCGCACCCGCGGGTCCATCACGCCGGCACCGAAGCCGAGTCGTGCGGCGGAGTCGTGGTTGCCCGGGGTGATGACGACCGTGGCCGTCTCGGCCAGCCGTTCGAGCACCCGGGACAGCATCCGGACGGCGTCGACCGGCGGGATGGCACGGTCGTAGACGTCCCCGGCGACGACGACGAGGTCGACCCCACGCGCCCGTGCCTGGTCGACGAGCCAGTCGAGGAAGGCCGCCTGGTGCTCGAGCAGGTCGGCACCCAGCAGTGTGCGGCCGAGGTGCCAGTCGCCGGTGTGCAGGATGCGCATGCGGTCACGGTAGCGCCGGCCGGGGACATCGCCGAGTGCCCCGCGGCGACCTGTGGAGAACTCAGGCGCAACTGAGGTTGGTACCGATGAGGGCCGTCTGGATCCGGGCGGTCGCGGTGCTCGTCGACGTCCAGTTCCCGAGGTAGTTCACGCGGACGGTGACGGTGTACACCTGGCCGAGGTTGAGGAGACCGGAGCCGACGACGCGCACGGGTGAGGTCGACTGGGTGGCGAGTGCGGTCGTCCCGTTCATCACCGAGAACGAGGTCGCGGCCGGCCCACCGTAGGTGAAGCCGATGTTCACGGAGCCGTCGCCGTTCGGCGTGCAGGCGAGCGCGGTGGCCTGCGGGACGGTGAGAGCGCCGAACGAGGTGGACGTGACGGTGGTCCGCGACCACGGTCCGGCGACGGCCTCCGCCGGCAGGAGGAACCCGGCTCCGCCCGCGAGCACGAGGACGGCGGCCGCACCGCCGAGACGGCGGAGCCGACGCGCTCGGCGGTCCGCGCGACGGCGGGTACGGCGGCTCACGACGGCGGTGGGGGCGGTGGTCGGGGCCGTGGCGACGCGCGGGGCGGGGTCGACCCGCGCCTCCTGGCCGTCACCGGCACGGACGCCGCTGTCACCAACGCCGTCCGGTCCGCCACCCGCGTCGCGCGACGCATCGTCCTCCGACGAGCGCCCCGCCGGACCGACCAACCGCCGCAGCGATCCGTCGATCGTGCAGAGCGCGAGCACCGCGACCAGACCGAGCGCCAGCATCCCGACCTTGCCCCACTCCCCCGCGCGGAGCCAGACGATCGGCGCACCGACGAACGGGACCCGCAGGAACGCGACACCGTGCACGGCCGAGGGTTCGACGGGCGTGGAGTCCTGCCGGGGGTTGGCATCGCCCTTCGTGACGATCGTGCCGCGCGGACCGTCCTCGACGTAGCGGTGCATGCGGAGGTGCCCGGGCTGGTCCGGGTCGTCGACGAGCAGGACCTTGCCCATCCGGACGTCACCGGCCGACACCGGGCGGGAGACCACGACGTCGCCGGGGGTGAGCCGCGGCTCCATCGATCCGGTCATCACCGTCGTCGGCTGCCAGCCGATGACGGCGGGAGCAGCCGCCCAGAGCGCGAGCCCGAGCAGGGTCGCGACGACGCCGCGGGCGAGCGTGGCCACGACGACGCGCCCCCAGTCGACGGCGTCACGGAGCACGTCGTGCGGCGTGGGACCGCCGTGCACTTCGATGCTGACCATGACTGCCTTCGACCGGGGGCGCGTTGTCGGACGGTGACGGACGGGCCCGCATCGGGCTCGGTCCCGGACGTCACGCGGTGGACACGGGAGCGTCGATCACGCTCCCGTGTCGCCGGCTCAGCTGTTCTGGGCCTCCCAGGTGAAGCCGAGGGCCGCGGTGCCGCCCTGCACGGTGTTCGGTGCGGTGCTCGAGACGGTGTAGGTGAAGCGGTAGACACGCGACTCCGAGCCGCTGCCGGTCGGGGCCCAGCTGCCGACACCCGTGGCGAAGTTGGTCGAGGCCGTACCGAAGCCCGCGACGGTGCCGCTGTAGAGCGTGCCGTTGGTCGACGCCGCGGTGAAGCCGGTGCAGGAGCCGAAGCCGCCGCCCGTGCCCTGCTCGACGGTGAGGTTGATGTTCGACGCGAGGGCGTTCGTCGTGGCCGCGTTCGTGCCGTAGAGCTTCACGGTCGAGGGCAGCGTGCCGGTCGAGGTGACCGTGATGCAGTTCGCGCCGGTCGAGCCGGGCTTGAGGCCGGTCGCGTTGAACAGCGCGGTGTTGTTGTCGTCGTCGGTGAGGGCGACGCTGCCGGCCGTCCAGTTGCTGGTCGGGTTGACCGTGGTGGCCGAGAAGGCCGAGTAGGACGCGGTCGAGACGACGACACCCGAGGCCACGAGAGCGGCGGGGATGGCGATCCAGGCGGCGAGACGCGCAGCGCGCGGGGTGACACGGGACATGACGGAGCTCCTGATCCAAAGGGGCGCCGGGGTTCCGCGGTGGTTGGTCGCGACGGCGCCGTGGTTGCTACGACGATCAAGCTACTTGAGCGCCGTGTGGCTCACAAGGGAAGCTACACCCCCACAGTTGGGGGTACTTCAATCGGTGAGATACTTGTTCAATGAGCAGCACGACGGCATACCCGTGCCGTCCCGCCGATCGCGCAGGCGATCACCCTCCCGAGAAGAGCCGCCCGATGACGGACACCACCACCGCGCTCGCGCGACCCCTCGACGCCGCGCAGCTCCCCCCTGCCCCCGTGTCGCCGACCGTCAGCATCCCCGAGGTCGACCCGGACGGCGACGTCGCGAAGCTGATGACGGCGTTCCGCGTCCTGCAGATGCAGCACGCGCGCGTCCTGCACCACGAGAGCTCCACCCGCGGGCTGAACGCCACGGACGCCCGGTTCGTGTTCTTCCTCGCGTCCGCCGACGGCGAGGGCATCACCCCGAAGCAGGCCGGCGAGTACCTCGAGCTCTCCACGGGTGCCATGACGAGCCTGATCGACCGGCTCGAGAAGCGCGGCCACATCGAGCGTCGTCCGAACCCCGACGACCGCCGCAGCATCCTCCTCCACCTCACCCCGTCCGGGTCCGAGGTGGCGCGCGAGATCGGCGCCGTCTACTCGTCGGCGTTCCGCGAGGTCATCGCCCCCGGCGACCGCGCCGGCCTCGCCGACGCCTTCGACCGGCTCGGCGCTGCGCTCGAACGCCACTCGCGATCGGTCTCCGTCGCGGGGACGATCGCCGGCCTGCAGCCGTGACGAACGGTGTCGGACACCGCGCGTAGCGTTGCCGGCATGACCCCCTCAGAACTCCTCATCGAAGCGTTCTCCCGCGTCCCCGCCACGGTCGAGCGCGCCGTCAGCGGGCTGTCGGAGGACCAGCTGGCCGCACGTCCGGCCGCCGGTGCGAACACCCTCGCCTGGCTCGCGTGGCACATCGCGCGCGGGCAGGACGCCCAGATCGCGGACCTCGCGGGCACCGAGCAGGTGTGGACGGCGGACGGCTGGGTGGAGCGGTTCGGACTGCCGTTCCCCGCCGAGGCGCTCGGCTACGGCATGTCGCGGGACGACGTCGGACGCGTCCGCGCCTCGGCAGCCCTGCTGGTCGACTACCTCCGCGCGGTGCACGACCGCACGGTCGCCTACGTCGGCACGCTCGAGCCGGCGGACTTCGACCCGGTGGTCGACGACGCGTGGGACCCGCCCGTCACGCGGGGCGCGCGGCTCGTCAGCATCCTCGACGACTGCACGCAGCACGCCGGGCAGGCCGGGTACGTGCGCGGGTTGCTCTTCTTCAACCGCTGACGCGGCGCATCGTGAGCAGGAAGGGTCGGGTCGGCGGCGGCGACCCGACTGTTCCTGCTCACCATGTGACGGACGGGAGGCGCGGTGCCAGCTGGCACCGCGCCTCCCGTCCTGTGTCGGCTCGCGACTACCGCGCGGCGAGCTCCGCGACGATCCCGTCACCGGGGGCGGCGTCGACGAGGTCCGCCTCGATCTCCGCGTGCTCGAGGATGCCCTCGATCTTGCGGCGACGGCTGCGCGGGACGATCGTGACGACGGTGCCCTCCTTGCCGGCACGACCCGTGCGGCCCGAGCGGTGCATGTACGCCTTGTAGTCGTCGGGCGCATCGGCCTGCACGACGAGCGACACGTCGTCCACGTGGATGCCACGGGCGGCGACGTCGGTCGCGACGAGCACGTTCACGCGGCCGCTCGTGAGGAGCTGCAGGTTGCGCTGCCGGCGCGACTGGTTCAGGTCGCCGTGGAGCGAGGTCGCGCGGATGCCGGCGTCCTCGAACTGGTCGGCGAGCCGCTCGGCGTAGGCGCGGGTGCGGGCGAACACGATGGTCTTGCCGGCGCCGGCGACGAGCTCCTCGAGGAGCTGGTCCTTCTGGCGCTGCTCGACCACGAGCACGCGGTGGTCGATCGTCGACGAGGCCTGGTCCTCACCGGCGACCTCGTGGACGGACGGCTCGTGCAGGAACTGCTCGACGAGGGACGCGACCTGGGCGTCGAGCGTCGCGCTGAACAGGAGCTTCTGGGCACGGTTGCCCTCGGGGGTGACCTCGGCCGTGGCGGAGAGGATCTCCTGCACCGGCTCGAGGAACCCGAGGTCGCACATGTGGTCGGCCTCGTCGAGCACGGAGATGACGACCTCACTGAGGTCGAGCGTCCCCTTGTTCATGAGGTCCTGCACGCGCCCCGGGGTGCCGACGATGATGTCGACGCCACGCTCGAGCGCACCGACCTGGCGGCCGTACGGGACACCGCCGTAGATCTGCGTCGTGAAGAGGCCCACCGAGCGGGCGATCGGCTGCACGGTGCGGTCGATCTGCAGGGCGAGCTCACGGGTCGGCGCGAGGATGAGCGCACGCGGGGCGCGGCCCATCTTGCGCTTCGTGCCGCCGCCGTTCTCCATGAGCTTCTCGACGAGCGGGGCGCCGAAGGCGATGGTCTTGCCGGAGCCCGTGCGGCCACGGCCGAGCACGTCCTTGCCCGCGATCACGTCGGGGATCGTCGCTGCCTGGATCGGGAACGGGCTCGTGGCGCCGAGTTCGGCCAGGGCGCGGGAGATGTTGCCGCCGATGCCGAGGTCGGCGAAGGTCACGCCCTCGACGTCGGCCGCGAGGGTCGCCTCGGCCTGGAGCTTCTCGAGCTTGACGTCGTCGGCGGGGACGAAGGGCTTGCGCTCGGTGTCGTCGCGGTCGAAGCGGCGCGGGGCGCGGTCGTCGCGGTCGAAGTGGCGCGGGGCGCGGTCGTCGCGGTCGAAGTTCCGGCGCGGACGGTCGTCGTTGTCACGACGGGGCGCACGATCGTCGCGGTCGAAGCGACGGGGAGCGCGGTCGTCGCGGTCGAACCGGCGGGGCGCACGGTCGTCGCGGTCGAACCGGCGCGGGGCGCGGTCGTCGTCACGACGGGGCGCACGATCGTCGCGGTCGAAGCGACGGGGGGCACGGTCGTCACGGTCGAACCGGCGCGGGGCGCGGTCGTCGTCACGGCGGGGCGCACGATCGTCGCGGTCGAACCGGCGGGGCGCGCGGTCGTCACGGTCGAACCGGCGCGGAGCGCGGTCGTCGTCACGACGGGGAGCGCGGTCGTCGCGGTCGAAGCGACGCGGGGCACGGTCGTCACGATCGAAGCGACGCGGGGCGCGGTCGTCACGGTCGAAGTTCCGGCGCGGACGGTCGTCGTTGTTGTCACGACGGGGCGCACGGTCGTCGCGGTCGAAGCGACGGGGAGCGCGGTCATCGCGGTCGAAGCGACGGCCACCACGGTCGTCACGCTGCGGGCGGCCCTGGCCACCGTCGCGCGGCTCCCAGTTCGGACGGCTCGGGCGCTCGCCCTGCGCCGCGCGACCGCGACGCTCCTCGGCGTCCCAGCGCTGCTTCTGCCGCGGAGCGGACGGGTCGGCGGCGCGGAAACCGCGGTGCTTGCTGCTGCGAGCGGCGGGGGTGCCGTTCGGGTGACGGACACGGTCGGAGGCGCGGTTGTCCGCGCCGCCCTTGTTGTACGGGGCCATGGCTACTTTCTCGGGGTGCAGACGTACCGCAGCGCCCGGCAGCGACATCGGCGGGGGCTTGCGTGCGGAGAGGGGGTTCTTCCCGTCGCGGATCGACGTGAATCCAGCCCTCGAGCAACACACACCCAAACGAAAACTCCGTGATCGCAATGTCACGGCGTCGAAGGCCGACCGAGTGAGTCTACGCGATCGGACCGTCGCTGGCCAGCCCACCGCCGGGCCGGGGCTGCGAGGCGGGGGCGATCCGTGCCTCCTGGACCGTTCGCGGGTCAGGACTCGGCGAGCCGCTGCCGTTGCTCGGCCACGTCGAAGTCCGCTGCGGGCCAGGTGAGCTGCATGTCCTCGAGCGTGCGGAGCAGGAGCTGCTGCACGGCGAGCCGGGCGTACCACTTGCGGTTCGCCGGGATGACGTACCAGGGGTTCGTCGCGGTCGAGGTGCGGTCGAACACCGTCTGGTACGCGTCCTGGTAGTCGTCCCAGAGCAGGCGCTCGTCGATGTCGCCGGGGTTGAACTTCCAGTGCTTGTCGGGTCGGTCGAGGCGCTCACCGAGTCGTTCGCGCTGCTCGTCCTTCGAGATGTGGAGCATGACCTTGACGAGGCTCGTACCCGACGCGGCGAGCTCGTCCTCGAAGTCGACGATGGCTCCGTAGCGGCGCTCGATCTCCTCCGGCGGGGCGAACGCGCGGACCTTCTGGATGAGGACGTCCTCGTAGTGGGAGCGGTCGAAGACGCCGAGCTGGCCGGCGCCCGGGAGCTGTCGCTCGATGCGCCAGAGGAAGTCGTGCTCGCGTTCCTCGGCGTTCGGCGCCTTGAACCCGGCGTAGTGCACGCCGTTCGGGTCCACCGCGCCGACGACGTGCGAGACGATCCCGCCCTTGCCCGCGGTGTCCATCGCCTGGAGCACGAGGAGCACGCGGCGCTGGTCACCGGCGGTCGAGGCGGCCCAGAGGCGCTCCTGCAGCGCGGACAGTCGGGAGGCCCCGGCGGCGAGCGCCTCGAGCCCGTCGATCTTCCGCCCCGGGAAGCCCGGGGTGCCGTCGAGGTCGACCCGGTCGAGGCGGAACCCCTCCTCGACGCGGAGCAGTGGTTCGGGGTCGGCGTTCCAGGCCTTGCGACGGCTCACGGGTCCTCCTGCGGGGTCGTCACCATCCTGGCACCGCCGGACGGGTTCGTCCGGCGGTGGTCCTCGGGGCGGAGGAGGGGACGGTCGGTTCCTCCCGTGGGTGGACGACGGTGCGCGGGGACCGGGTTACCGTTGATCCGATGAGGTCAGGCCGTCGCACGCTGCTCGCGCTCGTCGCCGCGGTCGTGGCGCTCGGCGCGGTTGCGTCGTGCAGCACGGACCCGGTCGGTGACGAGAACCGCACGGTGACCGCCGGACCCGTGATCTACCCGCTGTCGCTCCGGTACCACGGCATCGACGTCGTCGCCGACGTGCCGTACGGGTCGGACGCGCTGCAGCGGCTCGACGTGTGCCTGCCGGCGGACAGTGCACCGGACACCACGAGGACCCCGACGCCGACGCCGGGCGGGACGGCTTCCGCGACGGCGGACGAGGTCGGGGCCGACGCGGCCGGGGACGGGAGTGCGAGTGGTGCCGGGACTGCCGCGGCCGGCGTCGCCGCTGCGGGGGCCGGGGCAGCCGCCGACGGGAACGGTGCCGGTGCTGGTGCTGGTGCTGGTGCTGGTGCTGGTGCTGGTGCTGGCGACGCCGCCGTCGCCAAGGCGGCCAGCGGCACGCGTCCCGCCGTCCTGATGATCCACGGCGGGAGCTGGTCCCACGGCGACAAGGCCACCGCCGCGTACCGATCGGTGTGCAAGTACCTGGCCTCCGAGGGCTTCGTCACGTTCAACGTCGACTACCGGCTCGCCCCGACGGACCCGTTCCCGGCCGGGCTGGACGACGTCCGACGGGCACTCGACTGGGTGTTCCGTCCGACGACGCTGTCCACCTACGACGTCGACAGCAAGCGGGTCGGGGTGTTCGGGGGCAGCGCCGGGGGGAACCTCGCGGCGATGCTCGCCGTGACGGACCACGACTCGACCGCGTACGCCGAGGGCGACCGGATCCGGGCCGTCGTCGACCTGAGCGGCCCCACGAACCTGACGACCCGATCGACCGAGGCCGACGGCGTCTCCGCCGCGTTCCAGCGGAAGCAGTTGCTGTACCTCGGCTGCCGGACCTACTCGGACTGTCCGGCCGCGACCCGCGCATCGCCGGAGTACCACGTGACCTCGGACACGGCGCCGTTCTTCATCGGCCACTCCACCGACGAGTTCATCCCGCTGTGGGAGTCGCAGGAGTTCGCGGCGACGCTCCGACGGCATGACGTGCCGGTGACGTTCGTCGCGGTCGAGGGGTCGGCGCACTCCATCGCGCAGCTCGACGAGGCGATGAGCAAGCGCGTGGCGAGCTTCCTGCGGGAGCACCTGGACTGAGGCGCGGCCGGGGCCGCGCGTGGCTGGTGGCCGCCGCGGCCCCGAGTCTCGGTTCGGCGGACGTTCCTCGGGCGGTGCGGACGCGAAAGTGTCCGCGGGGCCGAGACTCGGGCACCGGAACCGGCACCGGCACCGGCACCGGCCGCCGCGTGCCCCGGCCGGGTGGCACCCGGAGTCGGGACTGCCGCTCGGCGCCCGCGCACCGCAGACTTCCGGGGTGACCGACACCTCGATGCGCCCTGCACACGCGACTGCCTCCCGCTGGGAGCGGCACTCCTCGCTGCAGACGTTCGCCGAGCTCCTGCTCGGTCTGTCGTTCACCGCCGCGGTTGCCTTCGGCGGGTACGCGGCCGTGACCGGACGGATGACCGTGCTGTCGCAGGGCGCCGGCGTGGTGTTCCTCGTGACGCTGACGTGCGTCCTCGTGTCGTGGTTCCGTGCCGTCGAGCGCGAGGAGGCACCCGTGGCGGCGCCGGCAGCCTCCGTCGTCGACCCGATCTCGGCGATCGACGCGGAGTACCGCCGCTAGTCCTCCCCCGCCGCGACATCCCCCGCAGCGGCCTCACGCGCAGCGGCATCCCCCGCAGTGGCCTCACGCGCAGTGGCCTCCCCCGCCGCGGCCTCGCGCGCCGCCCGCCGGTCGGCCCGCCGCTCGAAGAGCCCCTCGACGAGGGCGTACAGCGACGGCAGCACCACGAGGGTGAGCAGCGTCGACGACACCAGCCCGCCGATGACCACGAGCGCGAGCGGCTGCGAGATGAACCCGGACCGGCCGGTCAGCCCGACGGCCATCGGGAGCAGCGCGAAGATCGTCGCCAGGGCGGTCATCAGGATCGGCCGGAGTCGTCTGGTCGCACCCTCGATCAGGGCATCGTGCACGCGGAGCCCCCGGCGCCGGTACTGGTTGACGAGGTCGATGAGGACGATCGCGTTCGTCACCACGATGCCGACGAGCATGAGCAGGCCGATCAGTGACGCCACACCGAGCGGGATCCCCGTCACGATCTGCAGGAGCAGCGCGCCGGTGACCGCGAACGGCACCGACACGAGCAGCAGCAGCGGCTGCCGCAGGCTCCGGAACGTGGCGACCATGATCACGTAGACGATCAGGACCGCGACGAGCATGGCCAACAGGAGCTGGCTGAACGCCGACGACTGGCTCGAGGCGACACCGCCGATCTCGGCGGATGCGCCGCGCGGCAGGTCGAGCGCGTCGACGGCCGCGGTCACGTTCTGCACGGCGGCACCGAGGTTCGTCGAGTCCGGGGTCACCGTGATCGTGGCCGTCCGGACGGCGTTCGACGTCGTGATGGACGTCGGCCCCTCGGACTGCTCGACGGTCGCCAGGTCGGACAGCGGCACCGACCCGGTCGAGGTGGGGATGGACAGCGACCGCAGTGCTGCGACGGTCGTCGGGGGCTCGGGGTCGGCGATGTACACGTCGAGCGTCGCGTCGTCGATCTCGATCGTGCCGGTGTCGCGGGGCGAGACCGCCGCGGCGACGATCCCGCCGACCTGCGTCTCGGTCAGGCCGCGCTCGGCGGCGGCCTGCCGGTCGACCCGGACGGCGAGGTACGGCTCGGACGCCGACAGGTTGCTCGTCGCGCCGGTCGTGCCGTCGACCTTCCGCATCTCGCGCAGCACCGACGCCGCCGCGGTCCGGAGCTCAGCCTGGGTCGGCGCGGTGACGTCGACCTCGATGTCGCTCGAGCCGCCGAACCCGCCACCGGCCGACGAGAGGCTGACCTCGCCGACGCCGTCGATGCGGTCGATGCGGTCGCGCGCGGTGGACTGGATGGCGGTCTGGTCGTCGCCGGCGTCCGTCGTCACGTTGTACTGCACGGAGGCCGACGCCCCGCCCCCGAAGGCCGCCTGGATCGACTGCCCGCTCGTCCCGATGGTGGTCTGCACGGTCTGCACACCCTGGACACCGCGGAGCACGCGCTCCACCTCCTGCGCCGCGTCGGACTGCTCGTCGAGGCTCGTCCCCGGCTCGAGGTCCTGCGTGACCGTGAAGGTGTTCTGCCCGGAGTCGCCGAGGTAGTTCGTCTTGACGAACGGCACGGCGGCCGCGGTGCCGCCGAGCACGAGGACCGCCAGGACCACCACGAGCGCCGGCCGACCGATGGCCCAGCGGAGCACGGGCTGGTACCCGCGCCGGAGCCGGTCGGACGTGCCGGCGTCGTGCAGGTCCTCGGCGGACGACAGCGCGGTGGTCGCAGCGGACCCGTCGGCAGCAGCGCCACCGGCAGCAGCGCCACCAGCGGCGGCGCCACCAGCGGCGGCGCCACCGGCGACGGTGCCACCGGCGGCGGCAGGCGTCCGGAGGAACCAGTACGCGAGCACCGGGACGATCGTCAGCGACACCAGCAGCGACGCCACGAGCGCCATCGTCACGGTCAGGGCGAACGGCCGGAACAGCTCGCCGACGAGCTCCGCGACGAACGCGACCGGCAGGAAGACGGCGACGGTGGTCAGGGTCGACGCAGTGACGGCGCCGGCCACCTCGCGGACGGCGTCGAGCACCGCCCGGGTCCGGTCCACCCCGGGTTGCAGGTGCCGCTTGATGTTCTCGATGACCACGATCGAGTCGTCCACCACGCGTCCGATCGCGATGGTGAGCGCGGCGAGCGTGATGACGTTCAGCGTGTACCCGGTCGCCCGCATGCCGATCGCGGCGAGGAGCACCGAGGTCGGGATCGAGATCGCGGTGACGATCGTCGACCGCACCGACAGCAGGAACAGCAGGATCACGACGACGGCGAACCCGAGGCCGAGGAGCCCCTCTTCGGCGAGGGAGTCGATGGACTGCTGGATGTAGGGCGCCTGGTCGAACACGACGGTGAACCGGGGGTCGCCGGCGACCTTCGCCTCGATGCCGGGGAGGGCGTCGCGAACCGTCTTCGAGACGTCGACGGTGTTCGCTTCCTGCGTCTTGGTGATCGCGATGGTCAGTGCCGTCTCGCCGTTCACACGGCTGATCGACGTGCGCGGCGACTCCTCGATCGCGACCTTCGCCACGTCGCCGATGGTGGTCGGCGTCGTCGCGGCGGCCCCGGCACCGGCGGTCGCACTGGAGGCGCTGCCCGCCCCCGCCGCACCGCCAGCCGCCGTCCCACTGGTCGCGTCCACGGCCCCGGTCGCGCCCGCCCCGCCGGTCGCGCCTGCCCCGGCGTCCGCCGCACCGCCGGACGAGGAGCTGCCGGAGGATCCCGCCCCGGACGACGACCCGCCGCTCGACGACGCGGTCAACGGCAGCCCCTCGATGTCCTTGATCGACGCGATCCGCTCCCCCGTCTGCACCGACAGCGTCGTGCCGTCCTGGGTGATCGTGCCACCGGGGACGAGCGTCCCGTTGTCTTCGAGTGCGTCCGCGATGGACTGGGTGCTCAGGCCCCGCGACGCCAGCTCGTCGGTGTCCGGGGTGATCACGACGCGGCGCCCCGGGTTGCCGAAGACGTCGGCCTGCCGGACCCCGTCGAGCTTCTCGATGTCGGGGATCGCCGTGGCGTTCAGCCGGTCGACCAGTTGTTCCTGGTCGCCCTTCCCCGTGACGGCGAGCTGCAGGACGGGCAGGTCGTCGAAGGACCCGGTGACGATCTGCGTCTGCACGGTGTCCGGGAGCGACAGGGCGTTCACCGCGGTCTGGATCTTGTCCTCGGCGCTGGCGAGGTTCGATCCGTAGTCGAACGACGCCGAGACGACGCTCTGCCCGGTCGACGACGTCGCGGTGGTCGACTCGAGGTTCGGCACGACCTGGATCGCCTGCTCGATCTTCGTCGACACGTCGTTCGACACGACCTCGGGCGTGGCACCGGGGTACGCGCTGACGATGGCGACCTGCGGGAACTGGACGCTGGGGATGAGCTCCTGCTTGAGGCTCGTCAGCGCGATGCCGCCGAACACCGCGACGACGACGGTGACGAGCGCGATGAGCGCGCGGTTGCGGAGGCTGAAGACCGAGAGGAGGTGCACACCCTGATCCTTGCAGGGCGTCCCTCGACGCGCTCAGCCGCCGAGGAGCAGGTACGCGCCGAGCACGCCCACGGTCCCGAGCACGCCGGTCGCGAGCGCCACGATCCGGCCGAGCGGGGTCCGTGCCGTCACGACCGCCACGACGAGGACCGCCAGACCGACGACGATCTCGACCACCCAGGTCACCGGCCCCGTGGTGTCCGCGACCTGCAGCAGGGCCCGGACGCCCTCGCCGACGAGCACGGCGGCGGTCGCCCCGAGCGCTGCCCCGCGCCACCCGACGTCCCGGGACCGGAGTGCCACCGCGACCGCACCCGCGAGCACCCCGGCGGGGATGCCCATCAGGACCCAGAAGTTCGTGATCGACAGCACGTCCGGGTAGCCGCGCAGGTTCGTCGCCGCCCAGTACCCCACGTGCATGAGCTCGAGGAGCACGACGCC
Organism: Curtobacterium sp. C2H10; assembly: GCF_025407985.1. Taxonomy (NCBI): domain Bacteria; kingdom Bacillati; phylum Actinomycetota; class Actinomycetes; order Micrococcales; family Microbacteriaceae; genus Curtobacterium; species Curtobacterium sp. C2H10. The sequence goes on from NZ_JABXGF010000035.1 coordinate 16,567, forward strand.
GAGCACCATCGCGACCGGCGACGCCCAGCGCCCCGACCGCACACCGGCGAGCAGGCACAGCGCAGCCGCGACGACGAACCAGGGTCCGGCGGAGTTCGCGACGGAGGAGAGTCCGGGCACCGCCTGCCCGAACGAGGTCAGCACCCCGGCGAGCAGTGCCCCCGTGAGCGCCATCGAGACCCGGGCGGCGGCGGGCACCGCGTGGGTCGGAGCGGGCGCCGGACGGACCGTCGTGCCGGCGTGCATGGTCGTCTCCATGGGACCAGGATCCCGGTGGCCGGGCGTCGCGCGCATCACTCCGCAGAGCCAGATCGCACGAGGGGCGTCACCCCGGAGGATGACACTGCCGAGCGAGGAGGGCGCGTCACACCACCGCGGCGAGCGACCCCCGCACGCCGGCGGCGTCGCCACCGATCCGTGCCCACGACCGTTCGAGCACGTCGACGAGCCGCACCCGGTCGGCCGGGGACATCGTGAACGGCACCCGCAGGAACCGCTCGAACCCACCGTCCGGCCCGAAGACCCCGCCGGACGCGAGCACGACGCCCTCGGTGCGCGCGGCGAGCACCAGCGCGCTCGACACCGGGCGCCCGAGCCCGACCCACGTCGTCAACCCGCCCGCCGGCGACGGCACGTCCCACTCCGGGAGCCGCGCGCGCAACGCATCCACGACGTCGTCGCGACCCTGGCGCAGGTAATCGCGCCGCGCCTCCAGGACCGCCGCCGTCCGCGGGACGAGCTCCCGCGCGACCAACTGGTCGAGCACGGGCGTGCCGAGGTCGCCCGTCGGCCGGGCGAGGAGCAGCCGCTGCAGGAGCGCCGGTGCGGCGCGGATCCAACCGATCCGCAGGCCGCCCCAGAACACCTTGTCGGCCGACCCGATCATCACGACCGATGCCCCGGACGGGTCGGCCGCTGCCAACGGCAGGGACGGCGAGCCCTCGATCCGCAGCTCGCCCATGGTCTCGTCCGCGATGACCGTCGTCCCGGTCGACGCGGCGACGGACAGCAGGAGCTCCCGGGTGGACGCGGACATCGTCGCTCCGGTCGGGTTGTGCAGCTCGGGCATGACGTACGCGACCGCCGGCGCCGTGCGGCGCATCGTGGTCTCGAGCGCCGTGGCGTCCCACCCGGTCCGCGCGTCCACCGGCACGCCGACGAGTCGACCGCCGACCTCGCGGAAGGCCTCGTGCGCGTGCGGGTAGGTCGGGGACTCGACGAGGACGGCGTCGCCCCGGCGGACGAGCACCCGGGCGAGCAGGGCGATCGCGTGCTGCGCCCCGATCGTCACGACGACCTGGGACGGGTCGGTGGGCAGGCCGCGTTCGGTGTACCGCTCGGCGATCGCCGCGCGCAGCCCGGGATCCCCGACGGTGTCGTACCCGATGCCGGCGAGCGCTGCGGGGACGTGCCGCACCGCGCGCTCGACCGCCTCGGCGATCCCGGGAGCCGCGTGCAGTGCGGCCTTGCGGAGGTCGAGCAGGTCGTCGTCGACGACGCCGCCGAGCCGTTCCGGGTCCGGCCGGCCGATCAGCCCGGCCGGGAGCCGGACCACGCTGCCGGACCCCCGGAGCGACACCACGAACCCGTCGGACCGGAGCCTCGAGTACGCGTTCGCGACCGTGGTGCGCGAGACGCCCAGCGCGGTGGCGAGGCCCCGCTCGGCGGGCAGCCGCACGCCCTGCGGGATCCGGCCGTCGATGACGAGCACGCGCAGCGCGTCGGACAGCGCCTCGTACGCGGGGGCGTCGGTACCGGCGCGCCAGTCGGTCAGGAGGAGCGCTGCGGATCGGGCACTGAGCAGGACCGGGGTCATGGATCCACGGTAGCGGAATTGGCTCTCGACCCGCAGTCCAATCTCCACGACGATCGAGCCATGCCCCGCTCGACCGCCCTCACGCTCCGCTTCGTCCAGCTCTTCGTGGGCCTGTTCCTCTACGGCGCCTCGACGGCACTGCAGGTGCGTGCAGTCGTCGGGGTCTCGTCGTGGACGGTCCTCACGGAGGGGCTCGAGAACGTGGTGCCGTGGTCCTTCGGCGTCATCACCGTGGTGTCGAGCGGCGTCATCCTGCTGTTCTGGATCCCGCTCCGCCAGAAGCCGGGCATCGGGACGCTGCTCAACGCCCTGGCGATCGGACCGAGCGCCGACCTCGTGCTCTGGCTCGTCCCGACACCGTCGGAACTCCTCGGCCGGGTCCTCCTGTTCGTCGCCGGGCTGGTGCTCCTGGCGGTCGCCACCGCGTTCTACATCGGCGCCGGCTTCGGCACGGGCGCTCGAGACGGCCTGATGGTCGGCCTGCACGAGCGCCTCGGCTGGCCGGTGTGGGTGGCGCGGACAGTCATCGAGGTCTCGGTCGTGATCGTCGGCTGGTTCCTCGGCGGCGACGTCGGAGCCGGCACCGTGGTCGCGGCGTTCGCGATCGGTCCGATGGTGCAGCCGCTCATGCCGGTCTTCCGCCGGTTCCCGTGGAGCCCGGAACGGACGCGTGCCGCCACACCGGTCCAGGAGGCACGGGTCGCCGCCGCCTCGGAGGTCGCCTAGAGCCCTTGCGTGCGTCCAGGTCGCGATATAACGTGTCCGTCACAGACGCGATACATCGCGAGTTCGAGGAGGCAACATGGCCCAGGAGAAGTGGCTCGTCGAGGAGCCGAAGGTGATCGACACCGGGATCGTCCGCCGCTTGCGCGTGGGCCTCGCCGGAGGACAGGTGGACGTCGTCGCGCACGACGAGCCGACCGCCCGCGTCGAGGTGCACAGCGTGTCCGGCAAGCCGATGAAGATCGAGCTCGACGGCGACACGCTCACGATCGACCACCCGCAGGTCCGGTGGGACGACCCGATCGGCTTCCTGAAGTCGTTCCGCGGCAAGGCCCACGCCGACGTCAGCGTCCTCGTGCCCCGCGACGCCATCGTCACCCTCGGCGTCGTCTCGGCCGGGGCCCTGCTGTCCGGCACGAACCGCGGCGCCACGCTCAACACGGTGTCCGGCGACCTCGTCGTCGACGACGTCGCGGGTGACGTCACCGTGAACGCGGTGTCCGGCACGACGACCATCCGCGAGCTCGACGGCGCCCTGACGGTGCACACCGTCTCCGGCGACGTCGTGGCGACCGGGGCGATCCCGCGGTTCTCGGCCGACGGGGTGAACGCCGACGTGGTGCTCGACCTGCACGGCACCCCCGACCAGGCCCGCGTCAACACGGTGTCCGGTGCGGTGAGCGTCCGACTCGAGGACGGCGTGCCCTACCAGTGCACCGTCAGCACCGCCTCGGGCAAGCTGCAGTTCGACGACTCGGAGATCCGCGGCGTGCGGGGGTCCTACGTCAAGCAGGGCGGCGAGCTGTCCGGGCAGTGGCTCGACCTCAAGGTGAACTCGGTGTCCGGCGACATCGCGGTGCTGCACGCCCCACCCCTCGCGGAGCCGACGGCACCGACGACACCGACGGAACCGACCGCGCCGGCTGCACCGACCACGCCCGCGGCCCCGGTGAACGACGGCGAGGTGCCCGAATGAGCCCCGTCTTCGCGCACGGCCACCTGCGCCTCTACCTGCTCGTGCTGCTGGCGGACCACCCGATGCACGGTTACGAGGTCATCCAGGCCCTCGGCGACCGCTTCGGCGGCACCTACGTCCCGAGCGCCGGCACCGTGTACCCGCGGCTCGCCAAGCTCGAGGAAGAGGGGCTCGTCACGAAGTCCGCCGACGGTCGGAAGACCGTCTACGCGATCACCGACGCGGGCCGCGCCGAGCTCGACGCCCGTGCCGACGAGATCGCCGCGGTCGAGAACGGCGTCAACGACTCGGTGAAGTCCCTGGCCGACGGCGTCCGCGCCTCGGTGGGGGAGGCGATGCGGTCGCTCCGTGCCGACCTCGCGGCGAGCGCGCAGGCACCGCGGGGCCGGACCGCCGACGAGCCCGTGGACGTCCCGTCCGAGGGCGCCCGCGCCCTGCGCGAGGTCGAGATGGTCCTGTCGTCGTTCCGGCAGCAGGTCCGCGCGGACCTCCGCCGTCGGGCGACTCGCGGCACGCTCGGTGCGGACACGGTCACGCGTCTGCGCGACGGCCTGGAGGCGCTGCGCAAGTCCCTCTGACGACCGGCGGCCGACAGACGGTGACGACCCGCGCCTCCAGGCAGTCCGCCAGGAGGCGCGGGTCGTCCGTCACAGACCGCGGTCGGCCAGGGCGTGCATCGCGTCCCGCACGGCCCGCGCGGCACCCGCGCCCGCCCACTCGTAAGCGTGCGTGAACCGTTCGTCCTGCACGTACATGTCACCGAGCGTGCGGAACCGGTCGGCGGTGAGCTCGGCCGGGGGCGTCGCCTCGGCGAGCCAGGCGAACTGGCGCCGCGCGAGTGCCGTGCCGGCCTCCGACGCCGGACCCGCGCCCGACGCGGCGAGCGCTGCGGCGTCCTGCGCGATCGCCCGCTGTTCCGCTTGGAAGGCCTCCTTCGCGGCGGGGTCCTTCGACTCCCACCAGCGTGCGCCTCGGTCCCAGGCCGCGGGCCCCCAGCGCTCCTCGACCTCCTGCCGGAAGCGCGTCTGGTCGAACCCGTCGAACGTGTCGGTGGCGTTCATGTCCTGTCCTTCCTCGATCCTCGTGATGGTGGTCCGCACGGCCGCGAGCTGCCGCGCGAGCCGGTCGCGCTCGCGTTCGAGCCACGCGACGTGCGCCGTGAGGGCCGTGACGTCGTCCTGCTCGCCGTCGAGGACCCGGCCGACGTCGGCCAGCCCGAGTCCGAGCCCGCGCAGCAGGAGGATCCGTTGCAACCGGACCAGCGCGCGGTCGTCGTAGCGTCGGAGCCCGCCCTCGCCGACCGCGGTCGCGGGCAGCAGGCCGATCGCGTCGTAGTGCCGGAGCGTGCGGCTCGACACACCGGCGGAACGCGCCACGTCGGCGATGCCGTGCGGTGCTTTCGCAGCTGCGGCTGCCGTGTCTGTCGAATCCCTCATGCAGGCCACGGTAGAGGTTGACGCAGCGTCAACCGCAAGGGGTTTCCGGGGTGCGCCCGACCCGAACCGGCACGGACGGGGAATACCACCGGGGTCGGCCGTGTTGACTCGCGCCCGGAAATGAGTAGGTTTGCCGCTCGTGACGAACGAGATCCGGTCGTTGAAAGCGCGACTGATCGGGGATCCCCTCCCCTCCGAGAAGCTCGAGGGACAGCTCCTCCCGAAGCACCTGGCACTGCCGATCTTCGCGAGTGACCCGCTGTCCTCCGTGGCGTACGCGCCGCAGGAACTCCTCATGATCCTGCTGCTCGGCGGGATGGCGTTCCTGACGTTCGCCCCGTGGGTCGCCGCCCTCGTCGTGCTGTTGCTCGTCGTGGTCGTCGCGTCCTACCGACAGCTCATCAAGGCGTACCCGTCCGGCGGCGGCGACTACGAGGTGGCACACCGGAACCTCGGCGAGAGGGCGGGGCTCGTCGTGGCCTCCGCACTGCTCGTCGACTACGTCATGACGGTGGCGGTCTCGGTCGCGTCCGGCGTGGACAACATCATCTCCGCGCTCCCGTTCCTCAACGAGTTCCGGGTCGAACTGGCCCTGGTGTTCGTCGTGCTCCTCGCCGCCGCGAACCTCCGGGGTGTCCGCGAGTCGAGCAAGGCCTTCGCCGTGCCGACCTACCTCTTCGTGGCGAGCGTCTTCGTGATGGTCGTCGTCGGGCTCGTCCGGGCCGCGGCCGGCAACGCCCCGGTCGCGGAGTCCGCCGCCTACACCGTGCAGAACGTCGAGCACACGACGCAGGCCGCGTTCATCCTGCTGCTCCTCCGCGCGTTCGCATCCGGCTGCTCGGCGCTGACCGGTGTCGAGGCGATCGCGAACGGCGTGCAGGCGTTCCGCCGCCCGAAGATCAAGAACGCGCAGATGACCCTCGTGTTCATGGGGTCGATCGCGATCGTGCTGTTCGTCGGTCTCATCACGCTCGCCCTCATCTCCCGCGTGCACTACGCCGAGAGCGCGTGCGACCTGCAGGGCTTCGCGCAGTGCGCCACGACGCCGCAGCGTTCCCTGATCGCGCAGATCGCGGCCGCGACGTTCGGCGACAACACGGTCCTCTTCTTCGTGATCCAGGCGACGACCGCGGCGGTGCTGCTGCTCGCCGCCAACACGGCGTTCAACGGCTTCCCGCTGCTCGGGTCGATCCTCGCCCGGGACTCGTACGCCCCGAAGGCCCTGTCGACCCGCGGCGACCGGCTCATCTACTCGAACGGCGTGATCGTGCTCGCCCTCGTCGCGGCGGCGCTGCTGATCGTGTACCGGGCGAACGTCACGAGCCTCATCCAGCTCTACATCATCGGTGTGTTCGTGTCGTTCACGCTCGGGCAGACCGGGATGATCGTGCACTGGACGCGGCTGCTGCGGGCGGACCGGGCGGGCACCGCGGACGGTCCGGTCAACCGTGGGCAGGTCATGCGCTCCCGCGCCATCAACGCCACCGGCGCCACCTTCACGTTCGTCGTCCTCGTCATCGTCACGATCACGAAGTTCACGCACGGCGCCTGGCTCGTGTTCCTGATCATGCCGATCCTGTTCGTGCTCATGCTCGGCGTGAACCGGTACTACCGCGACGTCTCGCACGAGATCGAGGCCGACGAAGAGACCCGGTTCGGCGCGACCGGCGACCACGCGATCGTCCTGGTGAACAAGCTGCAGAAGCCCGTGCTCAAGGCCCTCGACTACGCGATCGCCGCGAAGCACGCGAGCTTCGAGGCCCTGCACGTCGCGATCGACGACGCCGATGCGGCCCGGCTCCGGGCGCAGTGGGAGGAGTACGGCATCGAGGTCCCCCTGACCATCGTGCCGAGCCCCTACCGCGACATCTCGATGCCGCTCATCAAGTACATCAAGGCGCACCGGATGGAGCACGGCTCCGAGGTCGTGACCGTCTACACGCCGGTCTTCATCGTCGGGCACTGGTGGGAGACCTTCCTCCACAACCACCGCGGTCGCCGCATCCGGAAGAAGCTGCTGCTCGTGCACGGCGTGACCGTCGCGCTCGTGCCCTGGCTGCTCGACTCCTCCGAGCTCCTGTACGGCCGGCGATCCCGCCCGCTCCCCGGCCAGGAGCGTCGCGGCGAGCCGATCCGCCCGGCACTCCGCCGCTCCCCGCACGGCGTCGTCCAGCACGACGCCGAGGACGACCGCCTGCTCCGGTCGGCCCAGCGGAACAGCCTGCAGCCGCGCCGCGCGACCCGTCCGGCCGGTCCCGCCGAGGGCGTCGACCCGACCCAGTGCACCGGTGAGATGCACGTCCTCGTCCCGTCGCCTCCACGCGGCGACGGTCGCTCGTCGTAGCATCTGTCGTCATGACGATCTCCGACCTGCGCACGTTCGCCACGTTCGACGGGCACGGCGGCAAGGTCTCGAAGCGCGTCGAGGTGCTCGACCACGAGCCGACGCCCGGCGGCCCGCACGAGGGACTCGTCGCCGTCCGCGGCCCGCACCCCCTCGGTGCGCTCGACGAGCAGGCGGCCGAGGACTCGACGCACCGCATCGGCTGGGTCGACCCGGCGACGCTCCGCGACTGGTACCGCCCGGACCGCGTGGTGGTCTCCCGGATCGAGGCGCGTCGGTCCGGCATCGAGCCCGGCACGTACGCGGATTCACGCGGTCGCGGTCGGGTCCGGATCGACGGCCTGGAGGCGCGGCTCGCCCCCGACGGTCGGCCCGCCTTCCGCGCACTGGCGGGTTCCGCGGACGCCCCGGTCGTCGACGTGCCGCTCCCCACCGACCAGGCGGTGCGGCTCGTGGCGGTGCGCACGGTCGACGAGGGCCTCGAGATCGTGACCACCCCGGTGTCGCCGTTCCTGTCGCCCGGTCGGTACCCGGCCATCGGCGACGACGTCGTGGGGCTGCCGCCGCGCTCGGGCACCGGGCACGTCCTGGTCCGCGCTGCCGTCCTGATCGACGGCACCCTGCACGAGGTCGAGCGGATCGACGAGCGTGCCGCGACGATCTGGATCCGCCGCGAGGACCGGTCGGTCCCGATCGCGGTGAGCTCGGTCGGCCCGGACCTGGTGCGGTACACCGCGGTCGCGGACTGACCACGGGTGCTGCCGCGGGTGGGCGCTCTCGCGGGCGTGGGCGCTGCCGCGGGCGTGGGCGCCGCGTGTCCGGGGGACGCCACGGTGGGGTTTCCGGTCGGGGGTGCGGCGTAGCGTCCACGCCATGAGTGACGCAGACCCGATCGACGACCGCACCGACCAGCCCGAGACCCTCGGCGGAGCCCGCCCCGACCCCAGCACCGACGCCAGCAAGGACCCCGAGCAGTGGGTCACCGGTGACGAGCCCATGACCGGGCCGCAGCGCAGCTACCTCGACACCCTCGCCCGCGAGGCCGGCGAGGAACTCCCCGCCGACCTCACCAAGGCCGAGGCCTCGGAGCACATCGACCGCCTGCAGCAGCAGACCGGGCGCGGCGCCGATTCCTGAACGCGGGTCCGCGCTTCTGCGGACCCGCGCCTGGGCATGTTCTGGTGATGTCCGGGAAGTCCCCCGGACGGGGGTGGATGATGACGCGTCACCGGTTAGCTTCGACGGCATGCGAACGACATCGACCTCCATCGGCCTGACCGCGCTCCGCATCGTCCTCGGCGTGGTGTTCATCGCCCACGGCGCCCAGAAGTTCGCGCAGGGGATCGGCTCCGTGTCCCAGGGCTTCTCCGGCATGGGCGTCCCCCTCGCCGAGGTCGCGGCGCCCCTCGTCGCCGGGCTCGAACTCGTCGGCGGGGTGTTCCTCGTGCTCGGCGTCGCGACCCGGATCGTGGGCGTGCTGCTCGCGGTCGACATGGTCGTGGCCGGCCTGCTCGCGCACGCGTCCGCGGGGTTCTACTCGCAGGACGGCGGGTTCGAGTACGTGCTCGTGCTCGCGGTGGCGTCCGTCGCGGTGGCGCTGACCGGGCCGGGGCGGTTCTCGCTCGACGCCGTGTTCCTGCTGGCCTCGCGCCGGCGTCGTGGCGTCGAGGAGCCCCTGCCCGCCTGACGCGTGCGCCAGTGCGCGAGGTTCCGCACTCCGTGGGACGGCCTCCGCCCCGCACCGGGCGCGGAACCTCGCACGGTGCGTCGGCGAGGTCGCACCGTGCGAGGTCAGTCGGACCCGACCGCCGGCGCCGATCCCGCATCGTCACCCGCGAGCACGTCCATCACCTGCCGGGCGATCCGCCGCCCGGCACGGTTCGCCCCGATCGTCGACGCCTGCGGCCCGTACCCCGCGAGGAACAACCGCGGCTCGTCCACCGACCGACCGTCCTCGACCACGATGCCGCCGGCCGCGGTCCGCAGGTGCAGCGGCGCGAGGTGCCGCAGGTCCGCACGGAACCCGGTCGCCCAGATCACGGCGTCGGCGTGCACGTGCTCACCCTCGGCCGTGACGACGCCGGTCTCGTCGAGCCGGGTGAACATCGGCGAGTCCTGCAGCACACCCCGCTCGAGCCCGGCACGGATCCGGCGCGACACTGGGACACCGGTGCCGGAGACGATGCTCGGCAGGGTCTCCCCCGCCCGTGCGGCCCGGTCCTGCTCGTCGACCGCCGCCACCGCGGACTCGAGGTCGAGCGCCGCCGACTCCGACCACACCACCGGCCGCCGGGTGAACCACCGGGTCCGCGCGGCGACGCCGTCGAGCTCGAGCAGGAACCCGATCGCGCTCGTGCCACCGCCGACCACCACCACGTCCTGACCGGCGAACTCCGCCGCGCTCCGGTACTCCGTCGTGTCCAGCTGCCGACCCCCGAAGGCATCGCGACCCGGGTACCACGGGACGAACGGCGTGCCCCAGGTCCCGGAGGCGTTCACGACGACCTCGGCGCCGATCCGGCTCGTGCGCCCGTCGGCGGTCCGGACGGTGACGCACAGACCTCCGGACGCTCCGGGGCTGTCCCCGATGCGCGACACGGACGACACCGAGACTGGTCGACGGACCCGCAGGTCGTAGTGCTGCTCGAAGCGCCGGTAGTACTCGCCGACGACGTCCCGCGCCGGTCGCGACCGGTCCGCGTCGTCGAACCGGAGGCCCATCGCGTTCATCCCGGGCAGGTCGTGCACGCGGTGCGCGGCTCCGAGGCGGAGGGCCTCCCACCGGAACTGCCAGGCTCCACCCGTGCTCGGCGCCCGGTCGAGCAGCACCAGATCGCTCCCCGGCGTCAGGCCGAGCCGGCGGAGGTGGTATCCCACCGAGAGGCCGGCCTGACCCGCGCCGATCACCACGACCCGGGCGTGCTGGTCGGCCGGGGCCTGCGCGTCGTCTGTCATCACTTCGATTCTGCTGTGGGCGGGGCCGTCGCGGCGACGTCCAGATCGGGGTACATGGTAGAGTGATAGGCAGATTTCAAACCACGAAACCGTTCGGTTCCCCGGGTGACTCCTCTCCCGCCAGGACCGGACCAGAGCCGATCACGAGGGGGTCACGCATGGGGCGCGGCCGTCAGAAGGCGAAGCACACCAAGGTCGCCCGGGAACTGAAGTACTTCAGCCCGGAGACGAACTACGGTGCGCTCGAACGAGAGCTCTCCGCCGGGCAACACTCGGACGAGAACTCCTACGTCGACCGCTGGGCAGACCAATACGGTGATGACCAGCTCGAAGAAGACGACGAGTTCGAACCGCAGCAGGACCAGAACAAGTCCGCCTGACCCAGGCTCGATGACGACGCCGCGCACCCTCCGGGGCAGCGCGGCGTTTCGTCGTGCGTGCCGCCCGGTGCCGCCCAGTGCCGCCCGCGTCTGACGTCGACCGGGGCCCCGCGGACCCGGAACGACATCCTCGACGTCGTACGACAGCGACGATGTCGCACCCGCGCGCCCGCAACGACCCGCGCACGCAACGAACGACGAGTCCGAGGTCGCACGACAGCGACGATGTCGCACCCGCGCGCCCGCAACGGCCCGCGCACGCAACGAACGACCAACCCGAGGTCGCACGACCTGCCGCGCCCGCTCCGCCCCGGTCGCACGAACTGCCGCCCGGAAGGAGTCCGGACGGCAGTTCGTGCGACCTCGAGCCCGCGGCGCGCGCGGCCGGCGGCCCCGCGCTCAGCCCGCGTACGCCCCCACGAGCCGCACCGCGCCGCCGTCGACGCCCTTCGCGCCCTGCTCGAACCCGTCGAGGTCACGCGCCGAGGTCGAGATCGTCCCGACCGCCCACGACGGCAGCCCGGCGGCCCCGAGCGACGCGATGACGTCCGACGCCGCAGCGGCCGACACGACCGCGAACATGCCGATGCCGAGGTTCCAGGTGCCCTCGGTGTCCTCGATGGGAGTGCCCGCCATCGACGCGAGCACACGGAAGACGGGGAGCGGCTCCCACGTGGAGCGATCGACCTCGACCCAGGACCCGACGGGCAGCACGCGCGCCAGGTTCGCCGCGATGCCACCACCCGTGACGTGCGACAGCGAGTGCACGGCGCCAGTGTGCTGCTCGATCAGCGACAGCAGCGGCGTCGTGTAGAGGCGCGTCGGCTCGAGCAGGGCTTCCCCGACGAGGCCGCCGAGCTCCGGCAACGAGTCGGTGTACCCGACGCCGCGCGACGACAGGATGTGCCGCACGAGCGAGTACCCGTTGGAGTGCAGCCCGGAGGACTCGATCGCCACGACGACGTCACCGTCCTGCACGAGGTGCGCGCCGAGCTGGGACCCGGCCTCGACCGCGCCGACCGCGGCACCGGCCACGTCGTAGTCGTCCGGCCCGAGCAGCCCGGGGTGCTCCGCCGTCTCGCCCCCGACCAGCGCGGTGCCGGTCTCCGAGCAGCCGCGGGCGATGCCGGCGACGATGTCCGCGATGCGCCCGGGGACGACCCGGCCGCAGGCGATGTAGTCCGTCATGAAGAGCGGCTTGGCGCCGACCACGACGATGTCGTCGACGACCATGCCGACGAGGTCCTGCCCGATCGTGTCGTGCTTGTCGATCGCTTGGGCGATGGCGACCTTCGTCCCGACGCCGTCGGTGGAGGTCGCGAGCAGCGGCCGTGAGAAGTCCTTCAGGAACGAGACGTCGTAGAGCCCGGCGAAGCCACCGACGCCGCCCATGACCGACGGGGTGTGGGTGGCCGCGACTGCGGACTTCATGAGTTCGACAGCCAGGTCACCGGCGGCGGTGTCCACTCCGGCTTCGGCGTACGGGTTGGGCATGCTGAGTCCTTCGCGGTGACATGGCAGACTTGTTCGGTACCCCCCGATTCTACGGTCTGGAGCACACCCGCGAATGTGCGGCATCGTCGGCCTCGTTGCACAGGGCCCCGCCAACCAATCCATCTACGACGCACTGCTCCTCCTGCAACACCGGGGACAGGACTCGACGGGCATCGCCACGGTCGAGGGTCACATCCACCACATGCACAAGACCCGCGGTCACGTGCGGGAGTCCTTCCGCACCCGTGACATGCGCGCCCTGCTGGGCACCATGGGCCTCGGGCACGTCCGGTACGCCACCAAGGGTGCCGCCAGCAACGAGGAAGAGGCCCAGCCGTTCTACGTGAACGCGCCCTACGGCATCGTCCTCGTGCACAACGGCAACCTGACGAACACGCGGGAACTCACCCGTGAGCTGTTCGACATCGACCGGCGGCACCTCAACACGAGTTCCGACACCGAGTTGCTGGTGAACGTGCTCGCGCACGAGCTCCAGGGCCAGGTGCGCGGCAAGGACCTCGACCCCGGGCAGGTCTTCGACGCCGTCGAGCGCGTGCACGAGCGGGTCGAGGGCTCCTACGCCGCCATCGCGACCATCGCCGGGCACGGGCTGCTAGCGTTCCGCGACCCGTTCGGCATCCGCCCGCTGATCCTCGGGCACAAGTTCGACGAGGCCGGCAAGCCGGAGTGGGTCGTCGCCTCTGAGTCCCTCGTGCTCGAGTCCGGCGGCTACGAGATCGTCCGCGACGTCGCCCCCGGTGAAGCGATCTTCATCGAGATGAACGGCCAGATGCACGCCCGTCAGTGCGCGAGGAACCCGCGCCTGGTGCCGTGCTCGTTCGAGTACGTCTACCTCGCCCGTCCCGACTCCGTGATGAACGGCATCTCGGTGTACGACGCCCGCCTCCGGCTGGGTAACCGCCTGGCGGACACGATCGCGCAGTACGCCCCCACGGGTGACATCGACGTGGTCATGCCGATCCCGGACTCGAGCCGCCCGGCCGCGATGCAGGTCGCGCAGAAGCTCGGCATCGAGTACCGCGAGGGCTTCTACAAGAACCGCTACGTCGGCCGCACGTTCATCATGCCGGGGCAGGCGGAGCGCAAGCGGTCGGTGCGCCAGAAGCTCAACGCGATGTCGTCCGAGTTCAAGGGCAAGAACATCCTCATCGTCGACGACTCGATCGTGCGCGGCACCACGAGCCGCGAGATCGTCGAGATGGCCCGCGCCGCCGGTGCGAACGAGGTCACGTTCACGAGCGCCGCTCCCCCGGTCCGGTACCCGCACGTCTACGGCATCAACATGCCGACCCGCGCGGAGCTCATCGCCCACGACCGGAAGATCCCGGAGATCAACAAGGTGCTCGGCAGCGACCACCTGATCTACCAGGAGATCGGCGACATGCGCGACGCGATCATCGAGGGCTCCGACGTCACGGATCTCGAGATGAGCTGCTTCACGGGCGAGTACGTCACGGGCACGGTCAGCCCGGAGTACCTTTCCTGGGTCGAGGCCAACCAGCTCAGCTGAGCGACGGTCGCGAACGCGACCCGGCAACGGACTGGAGGCGCGGTGCCAGCTGGCACCGCGCCTCCCGTCCGTTCGTCCGGTCGCGTCTACCGCGCCTGGTCGCCGTGGTCCTCGATCTCGCCGTCCACCGTCTCGGGCGGCAGCTCGACCTCGACGCGCTCCGCCGTGAGGCGAGCCGCACGGCGCGAGAACACGCGGTCCAGGACGACGGCGACGACCGCGCCGACGAAGGCGCCGATCGTGACGCCCCACAGGCTGAAGTACCCCACCAGGCTGCCGAAGCTCGCGGTCTCCTGCGTGTCCCCGCGGTCGATGTCCATGGTGAGCGACACCACGATGAGCGTCGCGATGAAGCCGAGCACCGCACCGCCCACGATGAAGACGCCGAACTTCGGGGCGCGACGGATCGTCACCTCGTCGGAGGAGGAGACGGCGTTCGGCGCCGGAGCCGGTCGTTCGTCGGGTCGATCGGTGTTGCTCACGGTCCCATTGTCCCCCACTGTGGGACGTGCTCCGGTCTGTGCGACCAGGTCGATCCGGGAGAGGATGGTCCCTACCGATCGGTATCCACGGGGAGGAGGTACGGCAGATGCGCGAACGGACCACTCGTGGTTCCCGGATCCCGGCGCGGATCGGCTGGCCGATCCTCCAGCGTCGCGAGGAGGACCGAGCCGTCTCCGTCGTCGCCGAGCACCGGTGGAGCGTCGCGCTCGTCGGGGCTCCCGGTCTCGGCAAGAGCTCGGCGGCGGTGCGGGTCACCGACCGCGTCTCCGGGCGTGACACCTCCGGCCGGACCCTCGTCGTGCCGATCACCGCCGTCGCCGCCAGCCGCTCGATGCCGTTCGGCGCGGTGGCCGAGCGCTTCGGGGAGCTCCCCGGGTCGCTCGCCGAGCTCGTCGGTGCCGGGGGTGCCGAGCAGCGCCTCCGCGAGAGCGAGGAGCTCACCGATCGCGACGTCCTCCTGCGCGTGGACGACGCCGACCACCTCGACGCGATCTCGGCGCGGTACGTGGCGTGGCTCGTCCGCGAGCAGGGTGCCCGTCTCGTGCTGACGTGCCGCGACTTCACCGCGCTCCCCGAACCCCTGCGCGCCCTGTGGCAGGACGACCTGCTCGAGCGCATCGACCTCGAACCGCTCGACCTGCACGAGACCTCGTCCCTCATCGCCGAGGCGCTCGGTGCCCAGCTCGAGACGGCGTCGGCGGAGCGGGTGCACCGCGCCACCGCCGGCAACCCGCTCTACATCCGCGAGGTCGTCCGGTCCGCACTCGCCTCCGGTGCCCTCGACCAGACCGCCACGGGCTGGTACTGGCGGGGCCCGGTGACGGCGTCGAACAGCCTCGCCGACATGTACCGGACCGAGCTCGGCTCGCTGCCGGAGGACCTCCGCGACGTGGTCGACATCGTCGCCCTCGCGGACCCGATCCCCCTCGCGCGGCTGATCGGGCTCGTCAGCGGGGGGGACGTCGACCGGGTGGTGGCGCTCGGCCTCGTCCGGATCGACTCGCTCGAGGACGGCGCCGCGGTCGTCCGGCCGTCGCACCCGCTCGTCGGCGAGGTCGTCCGGGCACTCGTCCCGGTCGCCCGGCGCACGGCGCTGTTCGCCCGCGCCAACGCGTTCCGCACCGACCGCCCCGAGGGCGCCCCGCCGGCCGCCCGGCTCCGTGCCGCGCTGTGGTCGCTGGAGTGCGGCGTGCTGCCCCCGGTCAACCAGCTGCTCGACGCCGCCCAGGTCGCCGTCCGGCTGCAGGAGCACGAGAGCGGCATCGCCCTCGCCTCGGCGGCCCTGCGCACCACGCTCAGCCCGAGCGAACGGGTCGCCGCGCACTGCCTGCGGTCGCTCGCGCACTCGTACAGCACCGGTCGCGAGGCCGGTCGCGCCGACGCCGAGGCGGCCTGGGCCGTGGTGTGCTCGGCCCCGACCGAGGTCGACGACCACGCCGTGATCGAGGCGTGCGAGACCCTCGCGAACATCCGGCAGTTCCACGACGACGACGTCCTCGCCGCGGTGGCCCTCACCGACGTCGCCGCACGGTTCGTCTCCGGCGACGCCGTCGAACGGCTCCGACTGCTGCGGCTCGCCCACCTCGGCTGGGGCGGCAGCTTCGACGAGGTCCGCGCCGAACTCGAGCGCTCGGGCATCGTGCACGCGGCAACGGTGCCGTTCGCCTTCCTCTGCCTGGCGCCGTGCGCGGTGATGGCCCTCGCGACCGGAGGGCGGTTGGACGAGGCGGCGGCGTTCGGCCGGGCTTGCCTGGCGACCGCGGTCGAGCACCTCGAGGACGCCCCCTGGAGCGTCGGCGAGATCGTCTCCGTGCTGCACCAGCTGCAGGTCTGGCGGGGTGACATCGCCGACCTCATCACCGAGGTCCCGGTCCGCCGGTCCAGTCCCTACCTGAAGTACGACTTCACGCTCGAGCTCATCGGCGAGGGCAACCTCGCGCTCGGCCAGCGGCGCTGGGACGACGCCATCGCCGCGTTCTCCGCCGCCTGCGAGCGGTACGACGTGGCGGACCACGGCGGGTTCGCGGCCTACCCGTGGGCACGGCTCGCGATGTCGTACGCCTACGCCGGCCGCGCCGAGGAAGCCTCAGCAGCGCTCGAACGCGCCCGGTCGACGCCGCTCCGGGCGATGCGGATCATCGGCGAGCAGATCGCGGTGACGATCGCGTGGACCGAGGCGGTGCTCGGCAACCCGGCGGGCCTGCGGCACGCGGACGACATCATCGAGCGCGGGACGGCGAGTGGGTCCTGGACGCACGTCATGTACGCGCAGACGCTGCACTACACGAACGACATGCTGAACGGGCGGGACTCCGCCGCGTCCCTCGAACGGATGCGCGACGCCGCCACCCGGGTCGACGGACCGCTCGCGGGAGCCATCGTCGAGTACGCCGAGGCGATCCGCGCCGACGAACGGACCCGGATCATCGCGGCCCAGGGCGTGCTCGCGTCGCACGGGATGGCGGTGTCGGCAGGACGGGTGAAGCCACCGCTGACCAACCGCGAGTACGAGGTCGCGGAGCTCGCCGCACAGGGCATGAGCAACCGCCGCATCGCCGAGGTGCTCGGCCTCAGCGTGCGCACGATCGACGCCCATCTGTCACGGGTGTTCACGAAGTGGGACCTGCACGCGCGCACGGAGCTCGCCGAGCTGCTCTGATCGGCGAGTCGTCCGGGCGCAACCGCGCCTCCGGAAGCCGCAGGTTCGTTGCGGAATGCAGCACGACTCGCCGGAACGGTTGACAGGATGTACGGAATGTCGCGTACCTTTGACCCTGTCGCCGGGTTCGGACCCGTTCGGGTCGGGTCCGAATCCCGGCGACTTCTACGGTATTCGCCGGGTCGGTGACGTCACATCAGTAGGTACTACCTAATTCGGTGAGGCCGTCTAAGTACTTGCGTCCGTACGGACCAGGAGGCGCGGGGCGGGCTGGCACCGTTCCTCCCGTCCGGCACACGCGACCGTCTGCTGGCTGCTCCGCGACCGTCTGCCGTCCCGCTTCAGGGCCGTCTGCTGTCCCGTGTCGGCGGCCGTCTCAGACGGCCAGACGCACCGGCAGGAAGTCCGTCAGGTCCGCACGCGACCCGGACGCGCTGACGCGCGCCTGCGCGACGGCCTCGTCCCAGCGCAGCTCGCCGGTGGCGAGCGCGAGCCACGTGGCCGCGTCCGTCTCGACCACGTTCGGCGGCGTCCCACGGGTGTGCCGGGGACCGGGGACGGCCTGGACCGCCGCGAACGGCGGGACCCGCACCTCGACGCTGTTGCCGGGCACGTCCTCCGCGAGGCGCTGCAACGACCACCGCACCGCAGTCGCCAGGGTCGGCCGAGCGGTAGCCCCCTGCTGCACGGCGGTGAGCGCGGCGCGGCCCTCCGCGTCCTCGATCCTCCTGGGTGGCATGTCCACAGGCTAGCCGTCGCATCGCAACGGGCGAGTCGGGATCGGTAGGGTGATCGGGTGCGAATCCTCGTCCTCGGTTCCGGTGCCCGCGAGCACGCGATCATCACGGCCCTCCTCGCGGAGCAGGCCGGTCACGTCATCACCGCAGCGCCGGGCAACGCCGGCATCGCGGCCGACGTCGAGACCGTCTCGATCGACCCGACGAACGGTGCCCTCGTCGCCGAGTACGCGCTCGAGAACGGTGTCGAACTCGTCGTCGTCGGGCCCGAGGCGCCGCTCATCGCCGGTGTCGCCGATCCGGTCCGCACACGGGGCATCCCGGTGTTCGGTCCGAGCAAGGCCGCCGCGCAGCTCGAGGGCTCCAAGGCCTTCGCGAAGCGGATCATGTCCGAGGCGGCGGTGCCCACCGGGCGCCCGGTGTACGCCGGCACCGTCGACGAGGCCGTCGCCGCGATCGACGAGCTCGGCGCCCCCTACGTCGTGAAGGCGGACGGGCTCGCCGCCGGCAAGGGCGTCCTCGTGACCGAGGACCGCCAGGCAGCGATCGACCACGCCACCTACTGGCTGCAGCACGGCCACGTCGTGGTCGAGGAGTTCCTCGACGGCGAAGAGGTCTCCCTGTTCTTCCTGAGCGACGGTCACGACGTCCGGCCGCTCAGCCCCGCACAGGACTACAAGCGACTGGGCGACGGCGACGTCGGGCCGAACACCGGCGGCATGGGCGCGTACTCGCCGCTGCCCTGGCTCGCCGACCGCTGGGCGTCCGAGCAGGCCTTCGTGGACGAGGTCACCGACCTGGTCGCGCTCCCCACCGTCCGTCGGCTCGAGCACGAGGGCACGCCGTTCGTCGGCCTGCTCTACTGCGGACTCATCGTCACCGAGCAGGGCGTCCGGGTCATCGAGTTCAACGCGCGCTTCGGCGACCCGGAGACCCAGGTCGTCCTCCCCCGCCTGGCGACCCCGCTGAGCGGGCTGATGCTCGCCGCGGCCACCGGGCAGCTCGGGGGCACCCCGGCGCCGTCGTTCCGCGACGAGGCCGCCGTGACGGTCGTGCTCGCGAGCGAGGGCTACCCGGAGAACCCGCAGACCGGTCGGCCGATCACCGGGATCGACGCCGCGAACGCGCGCGAGGGGGTCTCCGTCGCGCACGCCGCCACCGGGGTCCTCGACGACCAGCTCGTCGCGACCGGCGGGCGGGTGCTGAGCGTCGTCGCCACCGGGTCCTCCTTCGCCGAGGCCCGCGACCGCGCCTACGCCGGCCTGGGCGACATCACGCTCGCGGGAGCGCAGTTCCGTACCGACATCGCCGCGAAGGTCGCCCGATGAGCCCGGCGCCCGTCCTCGACGGCTGGCAGCACGTCTCCTCCGGCAAGGTCCGCGAGCTCTACGTCCCCACCGGCACCGCCGACGTCGCGAGCGCCACCGAGCTGCTCCTCGTCGCGTCCGACCGGGTGAGCGCCTACGACTTCGCGCTCGAGCCGCCGATCCCGGGGAAGGGCGAGCTCCTCACCCGGCTGTCCCGCTTCTGGTTCACCCAGCTGGCCGACGTGCCGAACCACCTCATCGCGCCGTCCGCCGGCGGGACCCCGGTGCCGTCGTCGGTGGCGTCGCGCTCCATGCACGTCATGCCACTCGAGATGTTCCCGGTCGAGTGCGTCGTCCGCGGGTACCTCGTCGGCAGCGGATGGGCCGAGTACCAGCAGTCCGGCAGTGTCTGCGGCGTCCCCCTCCCCGCTGGTCTGTCGAACGGCGATCAGCTGCCCGAACCGATCTACACGCCGGCGTACAAGGCGCCCCAGGGCGAGCACGACGAGAACATCTCCTTCGAGCAGACGGTCGACCTCGTCGGGTCCGACGTCGCGACGCAGCTGCGGGACCTCTCGCTCCGCGTCTACTCCGAGGCGGCGGCGATCGCGCTCGACCGCGGGGTGGTCATCGCGGACACGAAGTTCGAGTTCGGGCGTGATGCCTCGGGGCAGATCCGGATTGCCGACGAGGTCCTGACGAGCGACTCCAGCCGCTACTGGGACGCCCGGTCGGGGAACCGCACGGAGTCGTTCGACAAGCAGATCGTGCGGGACTGGCTCAGCGCGAACTGGGATCGGCAGGGGACGCCGCCGGTGCTGCCCGAGGCGATCGTGGCGCGGACGGCCGAGCGCTACCGCGAGCTCATCGAGCGCCTGGGCGCGTAGCGCCCGCGCCGGGCGGCCGCGGCCGCGAGGGGGCACAACACGCCGCTCACGTCCGCCG
>NZ_JABXGF010000036.1:0-35862 GCF_025407985.1 Curtobacterium sp. C2H10
GCCCTCGAGCAGCCCGCCGATGTCGAACCCGCCACCGCCCGACTGCGTCGTCGCCTTCTGGTTCCCGAGCTTGCTCAGCACGATCGGCGCGATGAGCGGGAGCACCTTGCCGATGATCCCGCCGAGGTCCACGCCGCCGCCGGTGCTGCCGAGCGCCGCGGCCACGTCCTGCTGCTTGCCGCCGAAGACGTTGGCGACGATCTTGTTGCCGTCCTCCTCGTCGACGTCGTCGATCGTGCGGGGGTCCGGCTTCGCGGCGTGCTTGTCGAGGGCCTTGTCGAGCGAGGCCGCGCCACCGTTCTCCACGTTCTTCTGCAGCCCACCGACGAGCGCCGGGACCGCCTGGCTGACGGCGTTCCTCGCGGTCGCCTCGTCGATGCCGAGCTTCTTCGCGATGTCGCCGATCGGGATCGCCCCGAGGAGGTCGTCGAGTCCTGCCATGGTCGTCCACTTCCGTTCGTGGTCGTCGGCTGACCGTGCGGGAGCGCACGAGGGGCCGCTGCTGGCTGGAGGCTATCCGGAACCCGTGCGCGCGGTTCGTGTGCGGCGCTGTCGGCCGCACGGGTTACCGTCGGAGCATGGAGCGTTCGGAGATCCTCGCCGCGGCGGCTGCCGCGCACGCCGCCCGCATCGCCGAAGCCGGCGGTGACGACGCCGCCGCCCGCGAGCGGGCCGAACTCGTCCGGAAGCGGGCGGACGGGCTCGTCGACCGGATCGAGCGGAGCGAAGCCGCGGACGACGCCGCGCGTGACGCCGACCGTCGGCGGGCGGGAGAGGCCGACCGTGCCGCCTCCCGGACCGAGGGCTCGCTCTCGGACTGGCACCGGATGGGCACGCGGCGCGGGGTCACGCCCGACGAACAGGTCCGCACGGCGTGGACGGTCACGGGCGTGCCGGAACCGGGTGACGCGCGGGCCCTGGCGAACATCCTGCTGTCGACCGCGGGGCACGCCGGACGCGTCGCCGACGCCGCACGGAAGAACCCACGACTCTCGGGTGCCGCGAGCGCCGCGGCGCGTCGGACGGTCCGGCGCTACACGGACCACGGTGCGGACATGGCGTCGTTGGGGGACGTGCTCGACGAGCCGGCCGACGACGACGAATGATCGCTGACCAGGACTTTCGTGGAGCGATCCAATCGTCATGTTGTCTTCATGACCGATTGACAGGACATGGATTCGGGTTACGATCCTTCCAAGCGATGCAGCCTGATCACTGACGAAGGAGTCACCCGCATGGTCGACATCAAACCGACAGCCCCGAGCGTCCCGCTCCCGCCCGTCGGACAGGGTCCGCACGTCCGCCGCCTCGGCGTCCTCGCGCTCGTCGCCACCTTCGGCGGTCTGCTCTTCGGCTACGACACCGGCGTGATCAACGGCGCGCTCCTGCCGATGAAGCAGGAGCTCGGCCTGACGAACCTCACCGAGGGCGTCGTCACGAGCTCGCTCCTCTTCGGTGCCGCGATCGGCGCCATGCTCGGCGGTCGGATCGCGGACGGCTGGGGTCGCCGCAAGACGATCATCCTGCTCGCGGTCACGTTCTTCGTCGGCACCCTGATCTGCGTCTTCGCGCCGGTGTTCGGCGTGATGGTGGTCGGTCGTGTCCTGCTCGGCCTGGCGGTCGGCGGTGCGTCGACGGTCGTCCCGGTGTTCCTCGCCGAACTCGCCCCGTACGAGATCCGCGGATCGCTCTCCGGCCGCAACGAGCTCATGATCGTCATCGGACAGCTCGCCGCCTTCGTCGTGAACGCGATCATCGGCAACCTCTGGGGTGAGGGCAACGGCGTCTGGCGCGTCATGCTCGCCGTCTGCGCGCTCCCCGCCATCGCCCTGTTCGTCGGCATGCTGCGCGTCCCCGAGTCGCCGCGCTGGCTCGCGTCGAAGGGCCGCAACGACGAGGCGCTCGAGGTCCTCGGCCAGATCCGCTCGAAGGAACGCGCCGAGGCCGAGCTCGAGGACATCAAGCGCTCGAACGAGTTCGAGTCGAAGGTCCAGCAGCAGAGCGGCTGGCGCACCCTGCTCGGCAACAAGTGGCTGATCCGCATCGTGCTCATCGGCGCCGGCATCGGTGTCGCCCAGCAGCTCACCGGCATCAACTCGATCATGTACTACGGCCAGACCGTGCTCATCGAGTCCGGCTTCCAGCAGTCGGCGGCACTCATCGCGAACATCGCCCCCGGGATCATCGCCGTCATCGGTGGCGTGATCGCGATCTACAACATGGAGAAGATCAACCGGCGCACGACGCTCATCCTGGGCTACTCGCTGACGACGGTCTGCCACTTCCTCATCGGCATCGCGTCGATGACGCTCGTCGAGGGCAACCCGGCCCGCCCGTGGGTCATCCTGTTCCTCGTCGTCGCGTTCGTGGGTTCGATGCAGACGTTCCTCAACATCGCCACGTGGGTGATCCTGTCCGAGATCTTCCCGACGCAGATCCGTGCGCTCGGCATGGGCATCGCGGTGTTCTGCCTCTGGATCGCGAACGCGTTCCTCGGGCTGTACTTCCCGACCATCGTCGCCGCGACCGGCATCACCGGGACCTTCTTCGGCTTCGCGATCGTCGGCGTGCTCGCCCTGCTCTTCATCTGGAAGTTCGTCCCGGAGAGCCGCGGTCGCACCCTCGAAGAGGTCGAGGAGGGCGTCACCACCGGCAACATCTTCACGGTCCCCGCGAAGCAGGCACGGCGGTAGACAGACCGACACAACGGACTGGAGGCGCGGTGCCAGCTGGCACCGCGCCTCCAGTCCGTTGCACCGTCGCGTCTACGGGCGCAGGAGCACCTTGCCGACGCGGCCGGCGGTGTCCGAGGCACGGACCGCGTCGCGGACGTCCTCGAAGGCGAACGTCTCCGCGACGGGGAGCGTCAGCGAACCGTCGAGCACGCGGGTGATGAGCTCGCCGAAGAGCTGCCCCTTCGTCTCAGCAGGCATCGTCTTGCTGACGACGCTGCCCCAGAACCCCTTCACCGTGAGCTGGCCGAAGATGACCTTGCCGGACGGGATCTCGAGCGTGGGGGAGGCCATCGCGCCGAACACGACGAGGGTGGCGTTCTCGCCGAGCACGCTCGCGATGTCGCCGGCGGCCTTGCCGCCGACGGACTCGACGCCCGCGACGATCGGCGCGCCGCCGGTGATCGCGGCGACCTGGTCCTTCCAGTCGTCCGCGTCGGTGGCGACGATGCGCTCGATGCCCTGCTCGCGGAGTTCCTCGACGCCGGCGGCGCGGCGGACGAGCCCGATGACGTTGATGCCACGCGCGGCGCCGAGCTGGGCGACCATGCGGCCGACCGCACCGTTCGCGGCGTTCTGGATCAGCCAGTCACCCTCGTGCAGGTCGAGCGAGTGCAGCAGGCTGATCGCGCTGAACGGCATCGAGACGAGCTGGGCCGCGGCCTCGTCGGGCATCGCGTCGGGCACCGGGACGAGCCCGGCGGCGTTCGCGGTGTAGTACTCGGCCCAGACGCCGAACGCCCCGCCGGCGACGCGCTGGCCGACCTGCAGGTTCGTGACGCCCTCGCCGAGGGCCTCGACCACGCCGAGCGCCTCGGTGCCGGAGGCCGCCGGCAGTTCGGGCTTGAAGCCGTACGTGCCGCGGACGGTCCAGAGGTCGTGGTTGTGGATGGGGGAGAGGACCGTGCGGACGAGGACCTCGCCGGCGCCGGGGGTGGGGACCGGGCGCTCCTGCACACCGAGGACCTCGGCCGGCTCGGCGAAGGTCTCGTGGACGACGGCGCGCATGGTGGTGGGGGTGGTGCTCATGGACTAGTCCTCCGAGACGGTGATGGTGACGTCGATGTTGCCGCGGGTCGCATTCGAGTACGGGCAGACCTGGTGCGCGGCGTCCGCGAGGGCCTGTGCCTGGTCGTGCTCGAGCCCGGGCAGGACGACCTCGAGCAGCACGGCCAGCTGGTAGCCGCCCTCGCCGTTCGGGCCGATCTGCACGCGGCCGCCGACGGAGGAGTCGGCGATCTTCACCTTCTGGCTGCGGGCGACACCCTGCAGTGCCGAGTGGAAGCACGCGGCGTACCCGGCGGCGAAGAGCTGCTCGGGGTTGGTGCCGGCACCCGAGCCACCCATCTCCTTCGGGATCGCGAGGTCGAGCGCGAACGAGCCGTCGCTGGTGGCGACGCGGCCGTCGCGGCCGGCGCCGGTGGAGAGGGCCTCGGCGGTGTAGAGGGCTTCCATGGTGTTCCTTCCTTCGTGGGGTCAGTGGTCCGCGGCGGCGCGGTTCGGCGTCGCAGCGGCGTGCATGGTCTCGGTCAGCCGGTGCAGCGTCGCGATGAGTTCCGTCGCGGCGTGCTCGTCGGGCAGGCCCATCCCGGCGGCGATCGTCGACGGGATGTGGGCCAGTTCGCCGCGGATCGAGCGGCCGCGGTCACCGAGGGTGATCGTGACGACCCGCTCGTCGGTGCTGCGACGTTCGCGACGGACGAGGTCCGACTGCTCCATGCGGCGCAGGAGCGGTGAGAGGGTGCCGGAGTCGAGCTGCAGGTGGTCGCCGAGACCCGAGACGGTCTGGTCGCCCTCGATCCACAGCGTCACGAGGACGAGGTACTGCGGGTAGGTGAGCCCCCACGGTTCCAGCAGGGTCCGGTACGCCTGCGTGGTCGCACGGCTCGCCGCGTAGAGGGAGAAGCACACCATCTCGTCGGTCACGGGCATGTCACAAGCATTGCACGCAACTCAGTTGTGCACAACCGTATCGGGGACACCTGTTGCCGATCTGTCTCGGTCACGCCCCGGTCGACCGCCCGTCGTCACCGCCGTCCCGACCGCGGCGAGGACGACGCCGATGCCCACGACCTGCGCGGACGAGAGCGTCGCCCCCGGCGCGGGGCCCGGTGCGGCGGACGGGAGGCGCGGGGCGGGGCTGACCCGCGCCTCCCGTCCGTCAGTCGGTCGCGTCGGCGGTCGCCGGGGCGGCGTCCGATCCGGCCTCCTCGGTGTCCTCGGGGCGGCTGTGCAGGCGCAGGGTCGCCGCGAGGCCGAGCACCAGGAAGCCCGCGGCCGACCAGGCGGCCGCGCGCGTGCCGTCACTGAACGCCTCGGCCGCAGCGGCTCCTGCCGTCGGACTCTGCTCGGTGAGTGCCGCGATCGACCCGCCGGAGGACGCGACCACGGCATCGGCGATCTGCGACGCGGCCGCGCTCGAGGACCCGGCGTCCTCGAGCCGGTGCTGCAGCAGCGTGCCGGTCGACGTGAACAGCACCGTCCCGAGCACCGCGATGCCGAGCGCCGACCCGATCTGCCGGGCGGTGCTCTGCGCGCCGGAGGCCTCGCCGCTGCGCTCGACCGGGACGTCCCGCAGCACGACGCTCGTGAGCTGCGCGGTCGCGAGTCCGACACCGAACCCGTAGACGAACAGGCACGGCACGATCGCCCACCACGGCGTCGACGAGGTCACGACGAAGCCGATCGCCGCGACGCCGACGATCTCGGCAGCGATGCCGATCCGGACGATCCGCAGCGCGCCGATCCGCTGGCCGGCCGTCGCCGCGAACCCGCTCGCGACGAACGACCCGATGGCCAGGGCGAGCAGGACGAACCCGGTCTGCAGCGCCGAGTACCCGAGCACGTTCTGCAGCCAGATCGGCAGGGACAGGATGATGCCGAACTCGCCGAGCGACACGATGAGTGCCGCGATCGACCCGTTCCGGAACGACCCGATCGTGAAGAGGTCGAGCGCGATGAGGGTGGAGCGGCCCGCGCGCTGCCGCCGCCTCGTCCAGAGGACGAACGCCACGCCCGCGACGACGCAGAGCGCGAACGCGTACGGGATCGGGGAGAGCGGTCCGGGCCAGGTCCAGTCGCCGACCGTCAGCCGGGTGGCGTTCGACCACCAGCCGTACGTGCGTCCCTCGATGAGGCCGAACACGAGCGAGGCGCTCGTCACGACGCTGAGGACGGCGCCGACGACGTCGATCCGGCCGGCGTGCACGGTGTCGCGGGACTCGCGGACGGTCAGGGACGCGCCGACGACGATCGCGATGCCGAGCGGCACGTTGATGCCGAACGCCCACCGCCACGAGAAGTCCGTCGTCAGCCAGCCGCCGAGGAGCGGGCCCACCGCGACCATGCCGCCGATCGTGGAGCCCCAGACGGCGAAGGCGATCCCGCGCTCGCGGCCCGTGAAGGTGGCGTTCACGAGCGAGAGGGTCGTCGGCAGCACCATCGCGCCGCCGACGCCCTGCACGATGCGGGCGAGCACGAGCAGGTCGCCCGTCGGGGCCAGTGCGGCGAGGACCGAGGCGAGCGCGAACACCGTGACGCCCACGATCAGCAGGCGCCGCCGGCCGAAGCGGTCGGCGAGCGAGCCGAACACGAGCAGGAGCGCCGCGAAGACAAGGGTGTAGCTCTCCTGCACCCACTGCACCAGGGTGGAACCGATGTCGAGGTCGGCCACGATGCTCGGGATCGCGACGTTCACGATGGTCGGGTCGACGATGATGAGCGAGACGGCGATGCTGATGACGACGAGTCCGGCCCAGCGTCGGCGGTCGGGGGTGTGGTGGGTGCTCACGGGGCGGCTCCTCGGGTAGTCAGCATGCTGACGATCACCGTACGCCCCGGAGGGGGACCTCGTGGAGCGCGCTCACGGGCGGGGTACGGACACCGTCGAGCGCGTGCATGGCCGGGACGGTTAGGCTGACGTGACCCACGATGACCACCAACGACCTCGACAACTCAGCGACCACTGGAGCCGGCCCCACCCGCCGCACCGGTAGGGCGTCGTCCCACGGCAAGACGATCCTGATCGGGGAGCACGCCGTGGTCTACGGCGCACCCGCGCTCGTCGTGCCGGTCATCGACGCCGTGGTGGTCGCGACGGTCACGCCGATCGACGACGCCGAGGGGCACCACCTCGAGTCGACCGTGCACACCGGCCCGCTCGACCTCGCCCCCGCCGCCGTGATGCCGACGGTCACCGCGGTGACGGCCACGCTGCGGCACTTCGGCGTGACGGACCGCCGCTTCCACGTGCGCGTCGACAGCGAGGTCCCCACCGCTCGCGGCATGGGATCGAGCGCGGCGGTGGCAGCCGCGGTGACCGCGGCGGTCGCGGACGCACTCGGCGAGACGCTCGACGCCGAGGCGCACCACGGACTCATCCAGGAGTGCGAGCGGGTCGCCCACGGCCGTCCGTCCGGACTCGACGCCCGCGGGGTCGTCGCCGACGCACCGGTCTGGTTCGAAGGCGGCCGCATCGAGCCGGTCGAGCTCGGCGCGCGGTTCGCCTTCGTGGTCGCCGACACCGGCGTCCCTGGCCACACGCGCGAGGCGGTCTCGGCCGTCCGTGCCCGTCACGACGCCGACCCGGACGGCACCGGCGCCGTGATCGACCGGATCGGCGCACTCGCCCGACGCGCGCGGGCGACGCTCGTGG
This sequence comes from Curtobacterium sp. C2H10, assembly GCF_025407985.1. NCBI lineage: Bacteria > Bacillati > Actinomycetota > Actinomycetes > Micrococcales > Microbacteriaceae > Curtobacterium > Curtobacterium sp. C2H10. The sequence continues at coordinate 7,387 of NZ_JABXGF010000036.1, forward strand.
ACGGCGACGCACAGGCGCTCGGTGCCACGATGGACGCCGCGCACGAGCTGCTCAGCGACCTCGACGTGTCGAGCGACGACCTGGACCGGCTCGTCGGCGCCGCACGTGCGGCCGACGCCCTCGGCGCGAAGCTCACGGGCGGGGGCCGAGGCGGGTGCGTCATCGCCCTCGCCACGGACGTCGACCACGCGGACCGCATCGCGGCCGCACTGCGCGGCGCGGGTGCCGCAGCCACCTGGACCACCACGATCGGAGACCGCGCCTGATGACCGCCACCGCCGTCGCGCACCCCAACATCGCCCTCGTCAAGTACTGGGGCAAGGCGGACGCCTCCCTTGCCCTGCCGGCGACCGGCAGCGTCTCGATGGGACTCGACGTGTTCCCGACGACGACGTCGGTGACCGTCGGGGACACGGCGGACGACACCCTCACCCTCAACGGCTCGGCCTCGACCGACGGGGCGCTCGTGCGGGTCACGCAGTTCCTCGACCTCGTGCGCGAGCTCGCCGGGTCCTCGGCGCGGGCGTCGGTGGTGTCCGAGAACACCGTGCCGACCGGAGCCGGACTGGCCTCGAGCGCCTCGGGGTTCGCGGCGCTCGCGACCGCGGCCGCGGCGGCGTACGGTCTCGACCTCTCCGCGCGCGACCTGTCCCGGCTCGCCCGACGCGGCTCGGGTTCGGCCACCCGGTCGATCCCCGGTGGCGTGGCGGTCTGGCACGCCGGCGACGACGAGGGCTCCTACGCCGAGCCGATCCCCGCGCCGCCGATGGCCATGGTCGTCGTGACGATCGACGCCGGCCCGAAGGCGATCGGCTCGCGCGAGGCGATGCGGCGCACCATCGCGACGTCGCCGTTCTACCCCGCCTGGGTCACCTCGACCACCGAGACCGTCGGGGACATGCTCACCGCCTGCGCCGCAGGGGACTTCACCCGCATCGGCGAGCTGACCGAGAGCAACGCCCTCCGCATGCACGCCACGATCGAGGGCGCCTTCCCGCCCATCCGCTACCTCAACGCCCGCAGCGTCGCCGTGTTCGACGCCGTGGCCGAACTCCGTGCCGCCGGGGTCGAGGCGTACGCCACCGCCGACGCCGGCCCGAACGTCGTCGTGCTCACGAAGCCCGAGGACCGGGGCGCCGTCGCGTCCGCGCTCGCGGGCTTCGGCGACGTGATCGAGTCCGGTACCGGACCAGGCGCGCGCCTGCTCGGCTCCGAAGTCCCTGCGACGCAGGACCCGGAGGCACCCGCACCGGGTTTCGTCCGACCAGAGGAGTCCGCCGAGTGATCGAGTTCCGTGCCCACGGCAAGCTGTTCGTCGCGGGCGAGTACGCCGTCGTCGAGCCGGGCCAGCCGTCCGTCATCATCGCCCTGGACCGCGCCATCACCGCGCGCGTGCGCGAGGGCCACGGCGCCGGCAGCGTGCACTCCGAGGAGTACGGACACCTCCCGCTCACCTGGACCCGCGCCGAGGACGGCATCGCACTCGACACCGAGCACCACCCGTACGACTACGTGATGGCGACGATCGACCTCGTCGAGAAGCTCCGCGCCGAGCAGGGCATCGCACCGCGGTTCCACGACCTCCGCATCCACAGCCAGCTCGATGACGCGAGTGGCCGGAAGTTCGGGCTCGGGTCCTCCGCGGCGGTGACCGTCGCCACGGTGGGCGCCCTCGACCGCTTCTACGGACTCGGGCTCTCGCAGCGGAAGCGCTTCCAGGTCGCCCTGCTGGCCACGATCCGGGTGAACCCGCGCGCATCCGGCGGGGACCTCGCCGCGAGCACCTTCGGCGGCTGGCTCCGCTACAGCGCGCCGGACCGCGAACGGCTCGCGGCGCAGCTCGACACCCGCACCGTGACCGAGATCCTCGGCGACGCGGACGCGTGGGAGGGCTTCGACGTCCAGCGGCTGCCCGCCCCCGAGAACCTCGAGCTGCTCGTCGGCTGGACCGGTTCTCCGGCCTCGACCACGAAGCTCGTCGGTGTCGTCCGTCGGCACCGCAACGGCGGCTACCAGGCGTTCCTCGACGAGAGTCGCACCTGCGTCGACGACCTCACCGTCGGCCTGCAGACCGGCGACGCTGAACGCACCCTCGGGGCACTCCGGCGCGCCCGTGGGCTGCTCCAGCGCCTCGGCACGTCGGTCGGCTCGCAGATCGAGACCGAGCGACTCGCGACCCTGTGCGACGTCGTCGAAGCCGCGGGCGGGGCGGCCAAGCCGTCCGGTGCCGGCGGCGGCGACTGCGGCATCGCGCTCGTCCCGGCGGACACCGACCTCGCCGGCATCCACCGCGCCTGGGAGGCGCACGACATCAGACACCTCAGCGTCGCGGTGCAAGCGCCCGAAGGGAGCGTCGATGACTGACCTGCTGACCCCGATCCCCACGAAGTGGGTGGGGCCGATCCGCATCAGCGGCAACGCGGTGGAGGGCGAGCACGAGGTGCCGCTCGCCACGTACGAGTCGCCGCTCTGGCCGTCCGTCGGCCGCGGCGCCCGCATCTCGCGCATGGTCGAGGGCGGCATCGTCGCGACCGTCGTGGACGAGCGCATGACCCGTTCGGTCGTGGTCCGTGCCGACAGCGCGGCCGCGGCACACCTCGCGACCGGGCGCATCCTCGCCCGGCAGGACGAGCTCGAGCAGATCGTCGCCGGCCAGAGCCGCTTCGCGAAGCTCATCGAGGTGCACCCGGAGATCGTCGGGGACCTGCTGTTCCTGCGCTTCGCGTTCACCACCGGCGATGCCTCCGGGCACAACATGGTCACGCAGGCGGCGGACAAGCTCCTGCCGGCGATCCTCGCGTGGGAGCCGGGCCTGCGGTACGTCAGCGTCTCGGGCAACTTCTGCACCGACAAGAAGGCCACCGCGGTGAACGGCATCCGCGGACGCGGCCGGAACACCGTCGCCGAGATCGTCATCCCGGGCGAGGTCGTCGAGAAGCGGCTCCGGTCGAGCGCGGCACGCATCGCCGAGCTCAACGTCGCGAAGAACCTCGTCGGGTCGACCATCGCCGGGGCCATCCGCTCCGCGAACGCCCACTACGCGAACATGCTCCTCGGCTTCTACCTGGCCACCGGGCAGGACGCGGCGAACATCGTCGAGGGGTCCCAGGGCATCACGAGCGCCGAGGACCGCGACGGCGACCTGTACTTCGCCACCTCGCTCCCGCACCTCATCGTCGGCACGGTCGGCAACGGCAAGGGCGGGGACCTGCCCGTCGTCGAGGACGCCCTCGTGCGCCTCGGCTGCCGCGAGGACCGCGAGCCCGGTGCCAACGCACGCCGGCTCGCCGCCCTCTGCGCCGCGACCGTCCTGTGCGGGGAACTCTCCCTGCTCGCCGCGCAGACCAACCCGGGCGAGCTGATGGCCGCCCACGTCGCGATGGAACGTCGCGGCGCGAAGCCCGCCGGAGGTGCAGCGTGACCCGCATCGGCATCCACGACCTCGCCGTCGCGACCGGGCACCACGTGCTCGAGCTCGACGACCTCGCCGAGCGCCTCGGGGTGGACCCGGCGAAGTACCACGTCGGCATCGGACAGGACGCGTTCAGCGTGCCCGCTCCCGACGAGGACATCGTCACGATGGGCGCCGCCGCCGCGAAGGAGCTCATCGACCGCCACGGTGCCGACGGCATCCGCACGGTGCTCTTCGCCACCGAGTCCGGCGTGGACCAGTCGAAGGCCGCCGGGGTGTTCGTGCACGGCCTGCTCGGGCTGCCGCAGAACGTCCGCGTCGTCGAGCTGAAGCAGGCCTGCTACGGCGGGACCGCTGCCGTCCAGCTCGCCCTCGGCATCGTCGCGCGGGCTCCGCGGGAGCGCGTGCTCGTCATCGCCGCCGACGTCGCGCGCTACGACGTCGACACCGCCGCCGAGCCGACGCAGGGTGCCGGCGCCGCCGCGATCCTGATCGCCGCCGACCCCGACCTCATCGAGATCGAGTCGGCCGCGGGTGTCTTCACCGCCGACGTCGACGACTTCTGGCGGCCGAACGACCGCTCCACCGCACTCGTCGACGGCCGCCTGTCCGTGAGCGCCTACGTCGACGCGTTCGTCGGGGCGTGGGACGACCTCGCGGCGCAGGGCGGCCCGGCGTACGAGGACATCGTGCGCTTCGTCCACCACCAGCCGTTCACGAAGATGGCGCTCAAGGCGCACCGGAAGCTCACGCAGCACGTCGGGGTGCCCTTCGACGAGTCCGAGCTCGCCCTCGGGTTCACGTACAACAAGCAGACCGGCAACACCTACACGGCGTCGCTCTGGATCGGGCTGGCAGCACTGCTCGACCTCGACGACGACCTCGCCGGGGAGCGCATCGGCCTGTTCAGCTACGGGTCCGGCAGTGTCGGGGAGCTCATCACCGGCATCGTGCAGCCGGCGTACCGCGACCACCGCCGTGTGGGTCGGGTCCGCGAGCTCCTCGCCGCCCGGGTGCCGCTCTCGGTCGACGCCTACCGCGAGCTGCACGCCGCGGGTGCCGCGACGAGCGAGGACGTCGAGCGTCCGCGGGTCACGGCTGCGCCGTACCGCTTCGCCGGGGTGCGCGGCGGCGCACGCCGCTACGAGGCGACGCGCCCCTGACTCGACCGGCTGACGGACGGGAGGCGCGGTGCCGGCCGGCACCGCGCCTCCCGTCCGTCACGACTCACGCCGCTGCGGACAGGACCTCACGTTCCAGACGCTGGTAGCTCGTCTCCATGCCGTCCGTCATGCCGGTCGCGAGGATCATGTCCCGCTGCTCCCGGTCGGGGTAGGTGATGCGGAGCGTCATGAGCGTGACGCCGTCGGCCTCGTCGAACTGCAGGTCGTTGACGTTGGCCGGGAACGGCGCACCGGTCATCCGTTCGGTCGTGACCATGCGGCGTTCCGGCTCGATGACGAGGTTCTCGCCCTCGAACCCGAACGCCTCGCCCTCGGTGTCCCCGACGGGCGCCCAGGCCTGCCGGAACGAGCCGCCGACGACCAGGTCGTTCTCGCACACCGTCATCTCCCACCCGTCCGGGCCGAGCAGCCACCGGCGCATCAGCTCCGGCTCCGTGTGCGCACGCCAGAGCAGGTGCCGCGGCGCCGCGAACGCGCGGGTGATGGCCACGTGGGTGTCGTCCACGATCTCGGTGACCGTGCCCCGGCCGAGGGCGTACTCGCGGAGGTCGGCCAGCACCGTGTCGAGCTGCCCGAACGCCTGCTCGTAGCCGTCGAGCATGCCCATCTCGAGCATGGCGTCGAGGTCGGCGGAGGACGCGAACGACGTCAGCACCGTCACCCGTGACCCGCTGTCGACGGTGTCGAACGACAGCACGGTCTCGCTCGCGGGCAGCGAGTCGTCGACGGTGCCCTCGGCGTCGGAGAACAGGTCGCGGAACGCGATCCGGCGGGGTTCGTCGACCTCGGACACCTGCCAGAGTGCGTGGAACCGTTCGTTCTCGGGCGAGGTCATCCGGTAGTGGGCGACGCCGCCGGGACGGAGGTCGAACGACGTGAACGTCGCGGGGAACCCGGGCGGGCCCCAGAAGCGTTCGAGCTGCCGGGGATCCGCGAACGCTGCCCAGAGGCGTTCGACGGGGACGGGGAACTCGGCCACGAGGGTCATGGTGAGCTCCTCGGGGTCGGTGTGGACGGACGTGGTCGGCATCAGTGGCTCCCTTGCGTTCGGTCGTCGCCGCGCGGCGCGCGGTCTGCTCCCAGCAGTGCGTCGAGCCGGTCGATCCGGCCGCGCCAGAGGTCCGCGTAGCCGTCGAGCAGCCCACGGACGCGATCGATCTGTCCCGGCTCGGCGCGCACGATGCGGGTGCGGCCCCGGGGTTCCTTGGTCACGAGTCCTGCTCCTTCGAGGACGGCGACGTGCTTCTGGACGGCGGCGAAGGACATCGCGTAGGCGTCCGCGAGCGCGCTCACGGACGCCTCGCCGACCAGGGTGCGACGGACGATGTCGCGTCTGGTCGCATCGGCCAGGGCGTGGAAGACCCGGTCGACCTCGGCATCGCTCAGTTCGGTTCGTGCAACCATTTGGTTGTACGTTACGACGGTCCTGCCCGCCGCACAACCCCCGCGGTGTACAAGGACGCATGGGTCAGCTCATCTACGACGGAGAGCCGCTCGACCTCCGGATCGACGACCGAGCGCTCACACACCTGCAGATCGTCATCGTGAACATGCTCCGGCGGGAGCACCGGTTCGCGTTCTCGTGGAAGGACGACGCCGTCCACGGCAACGGGCGCAGCACCATCTGGATGCACCCGAACGTGAGCCTGCACTTCAAGTTCTCCGGCAGCCGGGTGCCCCGGATCAACCGAAGCTGGCTCGAGGACCTCTACGCCGCCGCCACCTCGGGCTCCGGTCTCGTGCTCACCCCGGAGCCGTCGGACACGAGCACCGCGGACGACTCGGCGTGGTCCCGCGCGGTGGTGCCCGGCGACGCGGACGACGACTCCGGGACCGACGACGCCGGGTAGCACACAGCCCGTGAACGGTCAACGGGTCGCGCACGTCCGTGCAGTCTGAGTACGGTGGGCGTACCGCGCGAGTGATCGACTCCGGCCCAGGGAGCCGGTGACGGTGGCTCCGCGGTCGGAGGGGGGAACCACGCGACGCGCGAGGAGTCCCGGATCAGGGGCCTCCCGGCCCACAGCGCCCCCTCGCCGTCGCCCCGGTCGTGGATTCGGGTTCCGCACCGGGGCGACGGGCGTGGCACCGGCCGCGCGCGCCGCTCAGTACACGTCGCGGACGTAGCGCTTGCCGCGCCGCATGTCGGCGAGGTACGCCTGGGCGTCGTCCTCGCCCTTGCCCCGCTGGCTCCCGATGACGGCCAGGAGCGCCTGCTCGACGTCCTTCGCCATCCGTGAGGCGTCACCGCACACGTACAGGTGCCCGCCGTCCTCGAGCCACGAGTAGAGCTCCGGGGCCTGTTCGAGCATCCGGGTCTGCACGTAGACCTTCTCGGCCTGGTCGCGCGAGAACGCCAGGTCGAGGCGGTCCAGCACGCCCTGCGCCTGCAGCTCGGTGAGTTCGTCCTCGTAGACGAAGTCGGTGTCGCGGTGCTGGTCGCCGAAGAACAGCCAGTTCCGTCCCGTCGCCCCGGAGACCGCACGCTCGTGCAGGAACCCGCGGAACGGGGCGATGCCGGTCCCCGGGCCGACCATGATCATCGGCGCGGACGGGTCGGCTGGTACCCCGAACGACGCGTTCGGCTGCAGGTAGACGTCCACGGTGCCGTCGGGGGCGACCCGGTCGGCGAGGAACGTCGACGCGACGCCGGCGTACATGCGGTGCGGGTCCCCGTACCGGACGGACGCGATCGTCAGGTGGATGCGGTCCGGGTGCGCGAGCGGGCTCGACGAGATCGAGTACTGGCGCGCCTGCAGCGGTCGGAGGTTCGGCAGGAGTTCGTCGAGTCCGGGTGCCGCGGGTCCGGCGTCGCGGAGCAGGTCGAGCACGTCGCGACCCCACAGCCAGCGGTCGAGCTCGTGCTTGTCACCGTGCGAGACGACGGCGGCGAGCTCCGACGACGGTGCGCGCTGGACGAGGTCCGCGATGAGGTCCTTCGAGGGCGTCCGGATCTCACGGTCGGTCCGCAGGACCTCGGTGACCGGGCGGCCGTCGAGCGTCTCGGAGCCGTTCGCGCCGACCTGCTCGAGCAGCTCGCCGACGAACACCTCGTCGTTGACCGGCACGACCGCGAGCGCGTCGCCCGCCGAGTACTCGATCCCGGAGTCGCCGAGGTCGAACTCGTAGTGCCGGATCTCCTTCGCGCTGCGCGGCGAGGAGAGCAGCCGGTTCTCGACCAGCGTCGACGGGTACGGGTTGCGCTTGTTCCACTGGGCACCGGGCCTGGAGGCACGGCTCGCGCCCGCCCCGCCGGCCGCGGTCGTCGTACCGGTCGCCGCCACCGCCGTGGTCGCGCCGGGCTGCACGCCCGCCTCCGCCGCCAGACGGTCGAGCACCGCGGCCGTCCAGAGCGCGGCCGGGTCCTCGTAGTCCACGTCGCAGTCGACGCGGTCGTGGATGCGGGTGGCGCCGAGCTGCTCGAACCGGGTGTCGAGGAGCTTGCCGGCCTGGCAGAACTCGTCGTAGCTCGTGTCGCCGAGCCCGAGGACGGCGTACTGCAGTCCCTCGAGCCGCGGCACGGTGGTCGCCTGGATCGCGTCCCAGAACAGTCCGGCGTTGTCGGGCATCTCGCCCTCGCCGTACGTCGAGGTGACCACGAGCACGTGGGACATCCCGGCGAGCTGCTCCGGCGTGACGGCGTCGAGCGCGGTGGCACGACCGCCGAGCCCGCGGGCCTTCGCGCCGGCGACCAGCTCGTCGGCGAGGAACTCCGCGTTGCCGGTCTGCGTGCCGAACAGCACGTCGATCGTCGTCGTCGGGGCGCCGCCGGAGGCCCGCTTGCCCGCGGCGGCGATGCCGGCGATGAACCCGGCAAGCCAGGACTCCTGGGCCTGCGAGAACGGTGCGTCGACCGGGATCAGCGATCCGGTCGGGGGGAGCAGGCTCACGCGGACACCGCCTCGGTCGGCGCCTGCGGTGCACGGCGGGCGATGTCCTCGAGCGCTGCGTTCGCGAGCAGCTCGTCGAAGCGGGCCTCGCGGACGCGGCCGTCGTTCTTGGCGTTCTGGTGCATGATCCACCCGGTGGTGCCTGGCGCGTCCATGCTGCGGTTGTTCCGCTGCGTGAGCGCGCGCTTGTAGTCGTCGAGGCGCTTGATCGCGATGAGGGTCGCGAGCTCGTCGTCCGCGAAGCGGTCCAGCGTGCCGCGCAGGTACTTCACGACGCGCTGCTTGACGAAGAAGTCCTCGGTGAGGATGAGGTTCTTGACCGCCTCGGTCACCCGGGGGTCGTTCGGGCCCGCCGCACCGGGGACCCGCTCGAGCGCGAGATCCTGGGCGACGCCGAGCACCGTGTACGAGGACAGGAGCGAGAACATGTCGTCGCCCTGGTCGCCGAGCGACGGGGCACGGCCACCGAGGACGGCGCGCTGGTCGCGGTAGTCGACCTTGAACGCGCGGAGCTTGTCCGTCGCGATCGAGGTCGCCAGCTCGTCGAGCAACTCGTTCCGGCTCGCCGCGGCGAGGATCTCGCCGGCGTCCTGGGTGAGCAGGAGCGCCCGGGGCATGCCGACGAAGACGTGCTGGCGGGTGGTCTCCCACTCGGCGAGCAGACGCTCGGCCAGCGCCGAGCCCGTCGCCTCGAGGTGCCACTCGAGCAGCAGGCGCGCCGCTGCCTCGTGGAAGGCCCCGCGCTCGGTGTCGGTGACCGGGAACACGAGGAGCGAGTCGGTGCTCGCGCGCTCGGTGACCTCGCCGGAGGGGTCGTACTGGTACAGGAACCCGCCGGACATGCCGTTCCCGAGGCCCTTGCCGAAGGTGCCGAGGTTGAACACGGCACCGCCCGTCATGTACTCGCAGCCGAAGTCCCCGACGCCCTCGACCACGGCGGTCGCGCCGGAGTTGCGCACGGCGAACCGGTCGCCGGCCTCGCCCTCGACGAAGGTGCGGCCGCCGGTCGCCCCGAACAGCGCGAAGTTGCCGACGAGGACGTTGCCGCCCTGTCCGGCACTGCCGCCACCGGGGGCGCGGACGATGATCCGGCCACCGCTCTGGCTCTTGCCGACGCCGTCGTTCGCGGTGCCGGTGTGCTCGAGCACGATGCCGTCGTTGTTGAACACGCCGTACGACTGCCCGGCCGACCCGAGCGTGCGGATCGTGACCGCGCCGTCGACGAGCCGGCGGCGTCCGCGGTCGTCCGTGGTGATCGCCGGGTGCCCGGACAGGTCGGTGTCGCGCAGCTCGTGGTTGAGCAGGCGCTCCACGTCGATGCCGAGCTGACCGCCGACGGACTTGTCGCTGTTGCCGAGCAGCACGCCGTGCACGAGCACGTGCGCCTGCTCGTGGTCGACGAGGGCCGTGCGGACCCGCTCGAGCAGCGCGTCGTCGGTGTGGAAGTCCTTCTCGAGGTACTCCGGGTCCTCGACGAGCTTCTCGGGGACCTGCGCGAGGAGCGCCCGGACGTCGAGGCGCCCGACGCTCGCCGGGTGGTCGAGGAGCTGCAGCAGGTCGGTGCGACCGCGGGCCTCGCGCAGGGAGCGCAGGCCGAGGCGGGCGAGGATCTGCCGCACGTCGTGGGCGATGTTGAGCAGGTACTGCGCGAGCGCACGGGGGTCGCCCTCGAACGCCTCGGCGTTCGTGGTGAGACCAGCCGGGCACTTCACGTTGCAGTTCTTCGCCATCACGCAGCCGAGCATCATGAGCGCGGTCGTGCCGAACTCGAAGCTGTCGCCGCCGAGCAGCGCGCTCGTGACCACGTCGGAACCGGTCTGGTGCGCGCCCGAGCAGCGGAGCGTGACCTTCTGGCGGAGGCCGTTCGCGACGAGCGCCTGGTGGACCTCGGCGACGCCGATCTCCGCCGAGCGGCCGGCGTACTTCAGGCTCGTGACGGCCGCGGCGCCCGTGCCACCGGTGTTGCCCGCGACGTTGATGACGTCCGCGCCGGCCTTGGCGACGCCGACCGCGATGGTGCCGATGCCCTCGGAGGACACGAGCTTCACGATCACCCGGACACGGGCGGCCTTGCAGTCGTGGATGAGCTGCGCGAGGTCCTCGATCGAGTACGTGTCGTGGTGCGGCGGCGGCGAGATGAGCTCGACGCCGGGGGTGCCACCACGGGCCGCGGCGATGTCCACCGTGACCTTCGGCGCGGGCAGCTGGCCGCCCTCGCCCGGCTTCGCGCCCTGGCCGATCTTGATCTCCAGCTCCTCGAGCATCGGGTCGGCGAGGTAGCCCGCCCAGATGCCGAACCGTCCCGAGGCGAACTGCTTGATGCGCGAGCCGCGGATCGTGCCGTAGCGGGAGTGGTGCTCGCCGCCCTCACCGCTGTTCGACATGCCGCCGACCATGTTCGTGCCGTGCGCCACCGCCTCGTGCGCGGTCGCGACGAGCGCGCCGTGGCTCATCGCGCCGGACGCCAGGGTCTGGGTGATCTCGTGCGCCGGCTGGACCTCGTCGAGCGCGACGCTCGCCGGGGCGTGGTCGAGCAGTGCGAGCAGCTCGACGGCGGAGCCGGTGGCGCGGAGCGTCACCTGGGTGTCGTCGACGGAGTCGACGTCGACCTGGCCGGGGTGCAGCAGCGCGAGGCCGTCCGCGAGGGCCGCGTGGCGCAGTGCACCCGTGGTCCCCGTCGACGTGAGCTCGAGGCGGAAGCGAGCCGTGCCTCCAGGAAGGTCCCCGTCGTCGGCCGGACGCGAGCCGGAGAGCCCGCGCACCGTGACGCTCGCGTTGCCGGTGGTCGAGAAACGGCCGAGCTCGCGGGCGAAGTCCTCTGCCGTGTCGATGCCGGTGACGTCCGCGGGCAGCGCGAGGACGTCGCGGAGGGCCGCGGGACGGCGCGACCGCTCGTCGTGCGTCGTCTGCAGGAACGTGACGTAGCCCGGGGTGATCCGGTGCGTGTCGATCTCGGCGTCGCTCAGCCGGTCGTAGCCCGTGTTGCGGTAGGCGGTGTCGGTGATGCCGAACGCGTCGTCGAGCTGGCCGAGCGTGAGGAGCCGCAGCGCCTCGGAGTCGCCGGAGCGCTCGAAGGCCGGACGTTCCTCGGTCATGCCGCCGAAGCCGCGCACGCTCGCGACGCCGAACGAGTGCCCGGCGCCGTCCGAGCGCTCCTTGAAGAGGCCGAGCATGGGCACCTGGCCCTCGGACTCGACCGTGCGGGCGCGCTCGTGCCAGTCCGTCGCCGCCTGCGCGATGCGGGCGAACCCGACGCCGCCGACCGGGGCCTGCATGTGCGGGAAGACCCGGGCGAGCAGGTCGTCGCGGGTGTCGAGGTAGTTCGGCTCGAAGAACTCGCCGCCGATGTAGCTCTCGGCCGTGCAGAGGCCGACGCGGCCCATCGTCTTCGCGAGGGCCTTCTCGGCCGCCTTCCGGAAGCGCTTGAGGGCGAGGTCGGTCGCGGTCAGTTCGCCGGCCGGGGCGGGCGCTGCGGGGTACTTCTCCTCCGCACGGAGACGTGCGGAGAGGCTGTACACCGCTGCGGCACCGAAGCCGAGCGCCGTCGCCACGTGGTGTGACGATGGCAGCTGACCGGACTCGGCGACGACGGAGATCCGCAGCCGCAGGCCGGTCTCGATGAGCCGCTGGTTGACGGCGGCCACGGCGAGGATGACGGGGAGGGGCGCGTGCGTCGACGACACGTTGCGGTCGGTGAGCACGGCGATGCCGCCGGTGCGCTCGGCGAAGGCGGCGACGGCGTCGGCGAGGTGCTCAGTCGCGGTGCGGACCGCGTCGGCGTTCGCCTGCTCGTCGCCGAGCACCGGCACGTAGAGCATGTCGAAGCGCTCGAGCGGCACGATGTCCTGCTCCCGCAGCCGCACCATGTCGAGGTGCCCGAGGATCGGGGACTCCACGACGAGCTGCCGCGTCGCCGAACCCGTCCCGTCGGGCTTCGCGCCGAGGGCGACGCGCATCGACATGCCGTCGGCCTCGCGGATCGAGTCGAGCGGCGGGTTCGTCACCTGGGCGAAGCGCTGCGAGAAGTACTTCGCCATGCCGCCCTCGGTGTCGCTCAGGGCGTTGATGGCGTTGCCGTAGCCCATCGCCGAGATCCGCTCCGAGCCGTTCTGCAGCATCGGGTCGAGCATGAACCGGAAGCTCTCCTGGTTCAGCGAGTACGCCACGTAGCGGCCCGCGAGCGACAGGTCGCCCTCGTAGCCGAGCGTGGTCGTCGTGCGCTGGTACTCCGGCGCCGGGACGTCGTCCAGGTTGACGCGCGCGGCGTCGAGGAGCGTCCCGTACGGCTTCCGCGCGGCGAGCATCTCGAGCACCTCGCGCGTGCGCATGAGCGTGCCGGTGCGGTGGTCGACGACGAGCATGCCGCCCGCCTCGATGCGGCCGCGGTGCACGACGTCCTCCGGCTCGAACTCGACCTGACCGGCCTCGGACGACACCATCAGGTACTCGGCGGTCTGCACCGAGCGCAGCGGGCGCAGGCCCAGTCGGTCGAGCCGGGCGCCGACCACGTCGCCGTCGCTGAAGATCACGGCGGCCGGGCCGTCGTTCTTCTCCTCGTAGAGCGAGAAGAACTCGAGCATGTCCCGCACCGCCGGGGTCAGGGTGCGGTCGTTCTCCCACGCCGGGGGCATGAGCGAGACCACGGCCTCGACGATCTCGAGGCCGTCGTCGAACACCCGGCTCTGCAGGGTCTGGTCGAGGCGGCTCGAGTCGGACTGGCCGGGCGGGCGGACGATGCTGCGGGTCCGTGCACGGGCGAGGGCCTCGTCGGACAGCCGGTTCTTCCGGTCGGTGTTCAGCTCGCCGTTGTGCGCCATCAGGCGGAACGGCTGCGCCATCGTCGGGTGCGGCTCGGTGTTCGTCGAGAACCGGGTGTGGAAGTAGAGCGTCCGGACCGAGTGGCGCGGGTCACGCAGGTCGGTGAAGTACCCGATGACCTCGCCGGAGTTCAGCCGCCCCTTGAGGATCTGGGTCCGGGCGCTGAGCGACAGCGGGTACAGGGCGGCGTGCTCGGCGCGGTCGGCGGCGGCCTGGCCGTACGACACCGCCTCGATCGCGAGGAGGGCGCGGTTGGCGGCGGCGTCGACCTCGGCGCGGGTCCAGGCCTCGGGGGCACGGAAGACCCACTGCACGATCGGCAGCTGGTACTGCTCGGCCTCGGGACGGGCGACGGAGTGGTCCACCGGGACGTCGCGGACGAGCAGGAGCTCGAAGCCCTGCTGCTCGACGGCGTCCGTGACGGTCTGTTGCGCACGGGCGCGCTCGGCGTCCGCAGCCGGGCCAGTGCCGCTCGGCACGAAGCAGTTCGCGACGCCGAAGTGGCCCGCGCGGAGCTCCTCGCCGGTGATCGCGCTGAAGAACTCCACCGACAGGTCGATGCTCACGCCCGCGCCGTCACCGACACCCTCGGCGGACTTGCCGCCGCGGTGGGGGATGGCGCACAGCGCTTCGTCGCCCTTGCGGATGACGTCGTGGCTCGGCGTCCCGTCGAGTCGGGTGATGAAACCGACGCCGCAGTCGCTCGATTCGCGGGCAGGGTCGTAGAGACCGAAGGAGGAGGGGTTCACGTGTGCAGGTCCAGTGGGGCGTTGCCGGCAGCGGACGGCCAGGCTGCATCAGTGGAGCGCTCGCCGCGGGCAGACCGATGGTGGCAGTCGGGCCCTGTGGGGTTGTGGTGCGGTGAGGCGATGCTACGGCGCGGTATACCGCCCGCGCAACACCGCGGGGCCGGGGTGCGCGGCGCGGGCGCGGCGGCGTCAGGCGGCGTGGCGCTCGTCGACCGCGATCGGCTCGGTCGCCGCCGTGCTCGCGTCCGCCGCCGGGGTCGTGCCCGGGCGGATGAGCTCCGGCCGACGCCGGGACCGGAACACCCACGCCTTGAACAGGACGAAGCGGACCAGCGTCGCCACGAGGTTCGCGGCCGTGAGCACCACGATCTCCGCACCGTGCGACGATCCCGGTGCCGCCGAGTGCAGGATCACCAGCGACCCGGACGTGATCGCCCACGCGATCCCGAACACCACCAGCCCCTGCACGTGGTGTCGCCCTGCGCCGGCACGTCCCCGCACCCCGAACGTGAAGCGTCGGTTGAGCGCTGTGTTGCCGATCGCGGTGACCAGGAGCGCCAGGAAGTCCGCCGTCTGGGCACCGATCGCCGGGCGGAACAGGGCGTAGAGCACGGCGAACGCGATCGTCGACAGCACCCCGATCGCCCCGAAGCGCAGCACCTGCCCGACGATCCCGACGTGCGGCGGCGTGAACGGACGGCGGCCGATGGCGTCGTACACGGCGCCGACCGGCACCCGTCCGGTCGCGAGCCCACGGGAGACCCGCCACATCCCCTTGAGGTCCTCGGTCGCCGTCGAGGCGATGTGCACCGACGAGTTCACGTCGTCCACCCAGTCGACCGGGACCTCGTGGATCCGCAGTCCGGCGTGCTCGGCCAGCACGAGCAGCTCGGTGTCGAAGAACCACGCGTCGTCCTCGCACAGGGGCAGGACGTGTTCCGCGGCCTGCCGGGTGATCGCCTTGAAGCCGCACTGCGCGTCCGAGAAGGACACCCCCATCGTGGTGCGGAGCAGCAGGTTGTACGAACGGGAGATGAACTCGCGCTTCCCGCCGCGCACCACACGTGACGAACCTGCCAACCGGGTGCCGATCGCCACGTCCGAGTGCCCGGACAGCAGCGGGGCGACGAGGGGTTCGAGCGCGGCGAGGTCGGTGGAGAGGTCCTCGTCGACGTAGACCAGCACGGTGGCCGGCGACGCTGCCCAGACGGCCTTGAGCGCACGGCCCCGACCCTTCTCCGGCAGGTGCACCGCGTGCACGTCCGGCAGCATCGCGGCGAGGTCGTCGGCGATGCGTGCGGTGTCGTCGGTCGAGGCGTTGTCCGCGATCGTGATGCGCCAGGTGTTCCGGAGCGACGTCCGGCAGAAGGTGTGCAAGCGGCGGACGTGGGCGGCGAGCGTGTCCTGCTCGTTGTAGCAGGGGACGACGATGTCGATGTCGAGGGTGTGGTTCGTCTCCGTCATACCGCACATGCTCGGGACCGGGCATACGGGGACCGCAGCAGCCCGCTGTGCCGCGTCTAAGAACGCGCGGGCGGCCACCGCGCAGTCGGGCGACGACTGCGCACGGTGGACCACGAGCAGTCGTCGTCAGAGCGCGCACCCGTGGCCGGGCAGCACGGAGCGAACAGCGCGCACCGTGGCCGGGCAGCACGGAGCGGACAGCGCGCACCGTGGCCGGGCAGCACGGAGCGAACAGCGCGCAGCGGGTCAGCGCGCGAACAGCACCTGCACGGCCGCGATGACCACGAGCACCGCGATGGGGACGCCCGCGATCCAGACCCCGGCGCGCACCTGCGTCCGCCGGATCGTGGCCGGCGCGTGCGATGTCCGGGCGAACTCGGTCGCCGCGACGAGCTCCGGGGCCGCGGCCGGCGGCGCGGGCTCGGGCTGGGGTCGGTCGTCCTCGAACGCGGGCACCTCGACCACGAGGTCGTCGGCGCGCGGCCGCTCCGGCAGTCGTGCGAAGTCGTTCGGCATGCGGGCCCCCGTCCGTTCCCGTCCAGTGTGCCACGGCACCGACGGCACCGACGGCTTCCGCGCCAGCCGCGCGCCCACCGGCGGCCGAGCTGCGGGTCAGCCCTGGACGGTGAGCGCTCCCGACTGCAGGACGACCCGCCCGTCCTTCGGCAGCCACACCTGGAGTCCGCCGACCTCGGCGACCGAGAACCGCGACCGCTCGGAGTCGAACAGCTGCGTCACGGCCCCGGACGGCGGGAAGCGTCGGTCGTTCCCGACCACGATCGCGACGTACGGCCCCTGGTCGGCCCGGGTGGTGCCGCGCTCGGCGACGTACGGCACGAAGAGCCCCGGGGTCGCCGACACGAACAGGATCTTGCCGTCGGGCACGTGCTGTTCCTCGAGGTAGTCCCCGAGCAGCGCGATGCCCGTCGGGTGCTGGCGAGCGATGTCCTGGCTGAGCCGGGCGGACGGCACGACGAGCGAGACGACCAGCACGAGCGACAGCGCCGTCGCGACCGGGGCCGCCGGCCGCACCGGCACACGCGACAGCCGCGCCAGCCCGATCGTGGCCAGGACGAGCAGGAACGGCATCCACGCCGAGTAGTACGTGGGCAGCGCGATCTTCGCGACGACCACGTAGAAGCCCACGAGCAGCGCCAGGGCGACGCCGACGTACGCGACGAGCCGGTCGGCCCGGATCGCCAGCGCCGCGACGACCCCGACCGCGAGGACGACGAGCAGCAGCACCCCCGTGCCGGCCTCCATGAAGTGCAGGTTCGCCCACCACGGGGCGAACCGGTAGACGGTGCCGCCGATGGTGATCGGGTGCCCGGTGGTGTTCTGCCCCTCCTGGAACTCGATCATGTACCGGATCGCGGACCGGATCCCCATCGGCACGTACGACACGACGAACACCAGCCCGAACGCGGCCGCCCACATCGCGCCGCCGACGAGCAGTCGACGCCAGGCCCGGAACAGCACGGGCAGCAGCAGGAACACCGGCAGCAGCACCACGGTGGAGACCTTCGACGTCACCGACAGGGCCATCAGCGCACCGGACACGGGCGCGAGCCACCACCGGTCGCCGCGCATCCACACCCACGCCGTGGCCACCGCGAGCACGGCGAACGCGGTCATCACCGGGTCGAGCAGTGCCAGACGGTCGACGCGCGGACCGGCACCACCGCGCGGCGTCAGCCACCAGAGGGCGGCGGCGAGCAGGGCGCCCCAGTAGCCGATCTCGCGCCGCAGCCACCAGTACAGCGCGACGCCGACGCCGAAGGTGAGCAGGGCGACGAGCACCCGCGGACCGATCGGCCCCTGCCCGGCGACGAGCTGCGCGAGACCGAACAGGTACTTCGCGGTCGGGGGGTGCTCGCGGTTGAACGAGAAGTCGCCGTGCACGTACTGCCACCCGGCGCGGAGGTAGATGTCCTCGTCGCCGGTGATGTTGGGCCCGCCGATGTTCCAGAAGCACTGGTACAGGGCCCAGAGCAGGACCACGGCCGCCACTCCTGCCCGGATGCGGAGGTCACCGGCGAGTGCGGACAGTCGTGAGGGCACCGTCCGAACCTAGTTGCTCGGCCGCTCCCGAGCGAACCAGCCCGGTCAGCCGGCGTCCGGTGTCCGACCCGGCAGATCGACCGTGAACGCCGTCCGTCCCGGCTCCGAGGCGACCCGGACGAGCCCGTCGTGCGCGGTCACGACGGCCCGGACGATCGCCAGCCCGAGGCCGCTCGTGCCGTGCTCGCGGGACCGGGACGCCTCGCCACGGGTGAACCGGTCGAACAGCGTCGGGAGCACCTCGGCGGGGATGACCGGTCCGTCGTTCGCGACCACGAGACGCACGACGTCGCCGGTCCGCTGCAGGGAGACCACCACGGACGTGCCCTCCGGCGTGTGCGTCCGCGCGTTCGCCAGCAGGTTCGTCACGACCCGCCGCAGCTGCGCCGCGTCCCCGGACACCACGAGCGGGTGGTCGTCCAGCACCTGCAGCGTCCACCGGTGCCCGGGTGCGGTCGCGCGCGCGTCCATCGTCGCCTCGACGACGATCGACGTCAGGTCGACCGGCTCGCGCGCCGGTGCCGGGCCGGACGCCAGGGCGACGGCGTCGAGACGAGCGAGCAGGAGCAGCTCCTCCACGAGGTCGCCCATCCGCACCGCCTCGCGCCCGATCCGGTCGACGTTGCGGCGGACCGCGTCAGGGTCGTCCGACGACGCCGAGAGCTCGGTGTACGCCCGCACGGTCGCGATCGGGGTCCGCAGCTCGTGCGAGGCGTCGGCGACGAACGTCCGCATGCCCGTCTCGGCCTCGCGTCGGACCGTGAGCGCCCGGGCGACGTGTCCGAGGAGGCGGTTGAGCGCGGTGCCGACCTGCTCGACCTCGCGGTTCGCCGCGAGGTCCCCGGCCGAGACCCGCACCGGGATGTCCGTGCCGCCGCGCTCCAGGTCGAGCTCGGTGACGTCGGACGCCACGGCCGCCACCCGTTCGAGCGGGCGGAGCGATCGCCGGACGAGCAGGGTCAGCGCCCAGGCCGCGACGAGCAGCCCGACGACCGTCACGACACCGATGACGAGCAGGAGGCGGCCGATGGCGGCGTCGAGGTCGCCGAGCGGCAGCGCGGTCACGAAGACGTCGCCGTCGTCGCCGACGGCCTGGGCCCGGTAGGTGCCGAGCTTCCCCAGGTCGACCGTCACGGGGTCGCCGTCGCTGGCGATGCGCGACAGGGTCGCCTCCTGCGCCGACGACAGCCCGTGCTGCCGGCCGCTGCTGTCCGTGTACCCGCCGAGGACGGTCGCGCCGTCGCGCAGGATCGCGACGACGGTGCCGGCGGACTGTCCGGGAGCGCCGATGAACGCGTTGTCCGGGTCCGAGCCGGAGCCGGTACCGGTCGACGGGGGCGGTGGCCGTTCGCCGTCCGGTCCGCCGACGGTCCGCTCGGCAGCGGTCGCGAGTTCCGCGTCGAGCCGGTCGACCAGGTACCCGCGGAACGCGACGACCGTCACCGCTCCGACGACGACGTTGGTCGCGACGAGCAGGAGCGCCACGGCCGCCACGATCCGCCACCGCAGCGACGGCACGCGCCGCCGACGGTCGGTTCCGTTCCGGGCCCGGGAGGCGCGGCTCGCCGTCCGCGGTCGGCTCACGTCGTCGGCCGGAGCACGTACCCAGCTCCGCGGACGGTCTGCAGCATCGGCTCGCGTCCGGCGTCGAGCTTCTTCCGCAGGTACGACACGTACATGTCCACGAGGTTGGACGACGTGCCGAAGTCCATCCCCCAGACGTTCGCCAGGAGTTGCTCCCGGGAGAGCACGCGGTTGGCGTTCCGCGCGAGGTGCCGCAGCAGCTCGTACTCGGTCGGGGTGAGGTCGATCGGTTCACCGGCGCGCGTGACCGTCCTGGTGTCCTCGTCGAGCCGGAGGTCGCCGACGTTCGTCCCGGCCGGACTCCCGACGGCCGTGACCCGGGGCGACGTCCGGGCCAGGATCCGCGCCCGGACGAGCAGCTCCTCGATGCCGAAGGGCTTGGTCAGGTAGTCGTCGCCACCGCCCGTGAGTCCGGCGAGCCGGTCCTCGGGGGCGTCCCGCGCCGTGAGGAACAGCACCCGCACGTCGTCCCGGGCGTCCCGGAGGCGCTCGAGAACCTCGAACCCGTCGATGTCCGGGAGCATCACGTCGAGGACGACCACGTCGGGTCGGAAGTCCCGGGCGGCGAACAGCACGTCGCGCCCGCGGTGCACGGCCCGCACCTCCCAGCCGTCGCCCGCGAACGCGAGGGCGACGGCGTCCGCGAGGGCGTGCTCGTCGTCGACGACGAGGGCGCGGACGGGTGAGCCGTCGGTGCGCTGCAGCGGTTGCCCGGTCACGCCCGCGAGCCTATCCACCGCGCCCTCGTCGTCGATCACTTCGTGCTGCTCAGGTCGTAGACGGTCTGCCCGCCGACCGTCGTGGACGCGTAGTTCGCCGCGACCCACTCCTGGATGGCCGAGGCCGTGGACGAACCGCCGCCCACGCCGCCGCCGCCCGAGCCGGAGGACACGTAGTACCCGATGTCCCCGTCGGCGACGTACGCCTGGAACTCGGCGAGCGTCGGTGCCGGGTCGCTCGACCAGCCGCCGATCGCCATGACGGCGGTGTCGGTGTCGAGTTCGAGCTGCGCGGCCGACTGCGAGCCGTTCACCGCGGCCGCCCACTTCGCGTCGGACGCCTCGAGGAGCTTCTGCAACGCCGACGAGGTCGTCGACCCGCCACCGCCCATGCCGCTCGGGGCGCCGTCGGTCGAGCCCTCGGTGGTGCCACCGGCGGAGTCGCCGGGCGCCTCGCCGGTCATGCCCTCCGGCGGGGTCCCGCCGGGACCCTGCTGGGAGCCGTCGTCGGAGGTGGAGCCGCCGCTCTCGGAACCGGAGGTCGATCCGCCCGGACCACCCGCGCCTCCTGGCATGCCACCCGTGCCGCCGCCGCCCATGCCGCCGGTGCTGCTGCCCGCCGGACCGACGCTCGGGATCGAACCGGAGTGCGCGACGGTCGTCGTGGCGAGGGCGTAGGCCGTGGTGCCGCTGAGCCCGAACAGGGTGCCGGCGAGGACGCCGATCGTGACGAGCCTGCGGAGCGACGGCACACTGCCCATCACGACGAGCGCTGCCGACAGCAGGCCGCCGGCCAGCATCACCCAGCGGAGCCAGGGCAGCCACGTCGGGTTCTCGTTGAGCAGGCACCAGCCCCAGAAGGCCGTGACGCCGATCATGGCGGCGAGGCCGATGCGGCCGGTGAAGCGCTCGCGGGCGTGCCAGAGCAGCGCGCCGCCGGTGCCGACGAGTCCGGCGATCGCCGGGGCCAGCGCGACCGTGTAGTACGGGTGGATCGTGCCGGACATGTACGAGAAGACGAGTCCGGTGACGAGCAGCCAGCCACCCCAGAGCACGAGTCCGGCGCGGGCCGGGTCGGCCAGGTGACGGCGGCCGACGACGACCAGGCCGACGATCAGCGCGATGAGTGCGGCGGGCAGGAGCCACGAGATCTCGAGGCCCATCTCGGACGAGAACAGCCGGTTCAGACCCGTCGAGCCGCCGAACGAACCGCCCGCGGTGCCGCCGGTCATGCCGCCGCCTCCGCCGCCGTTGCCCGAGCCGCCGAAGATCCGACCGAGGCCGTTGTAGCCGAACACGAGGTCGAGCACGGTGTTGTTCGTCGAGCCGCCGATGTAGGGGCGGGACTCGGCGGGCCACAGCCACACGGCGACCACCCACCAGCCGGCGGCGACGACGAGGGACCCGGCGGCGACGAGCAGGCCGACGACGCGCCGGCCCCAGGTGGTGCGAGCGGCGAACAGGTACACGAGGCCGAACGCCGGCAGGACGAGCAGCCCCTGCAGCATCTTCGTCAGGAAGGCGAACCCGAGGGCGACCCCGGCGAGGGCGATCCACTTCCAGCTGCCCCTCGGGAGCGCCCGCACGGTGCAGTACGCGCCGGCGGTCATGAGGAGGACGAGCAGCGCGTCCGGGTTGTCGAACCGGAACATCAGCGCGGCGGCCGGGGTCGCCGCGACGACGAAGCCCGCGAGCAGCGCGCCGACGTTCGCCGTGGTGGCCCCGAGCCGGGCGAGCGTGCGGCGGACCGTGCCCCACACGAGCGCGACGGACCCGACGGCCATGAGGGCCTGGGGGAGCAGGAGGCTGAAGCTCGAGAAGCCGAACAGCCGGGCGGACAGCACCATCACCCACAGCGAGGCCGGGGGCTTGTCCACCGTGATGAAGTTCGACGAGTCGAGGGAGCCGAAGAAGAACGCCTCCCACGACTTCGTGCCGGCCTGCACGGCGGCGGCGTAGAAGCTGTTCGCGTACCCGGAGACGCTGAGGTCCCAGAGGTACACCACGGCGGTCACGGCGAGGAGCGCCCAGAACGCGGGCCGGAGCCAGCGAGCGTCCTCGCGCTCGCCGAGGAACAGTCGGGCGACGGGCTTGCGGCGCCGATCCCGCGCGTCGGTGCGCGCGGTCTCGCGTCGATCGGTCACGGGTATCGGGTACGTGGTCATGGCAGTGAGGATTCCGGGCGTTCCCCGACTGCCACCCTGCGTCGGCTATGCGCGCCCTAAGACGCGCGGCGCGCAGTTCACGCGTACCGCTGCGCCGCGCGCAGCGCCGCCCCCGTGTACGAGCCGCCGAACAGGAACACGTGCAGGAGCAGCGGCGCGAGCTGGTGCAGCTCGACCCGCTCCTGCCACCCGGCGGCGAGCGGGGACTCGGCGTCGTAGGCGGCGAGCACGGCCTCGAGTCGGGGGAGTCCGAAGAGCCCGAGGAGCGCCAGGTCCGTCTCGGCGTGCCCGCCGTGCGCGATGGGGTCGATGAGCACCGCTCCCGTGGGCGTCGTCCCGTCGACCGGCTCCGCGTCCGTCGGCCAGAGCACGTTGCCCGCCCAGAGGTCGCCGTGCAGTCTCGCCGGCCGGTCACCGACGAGCTTCGGCTGCGGTGACCCGAGCGTCCCGTCCTGGACCCGGTCGGCGACCCGGTCGAAGACGGCCGCCTGGGCGTGGTCGAACCCGCCGGCGTCGACGATGCGGCGGACGAAGTCGCGGATCCGGTACTCCGCGAAGAACTCGCCCCAGGTCGCCGGCGCGTCCGCCGCGGCGACGAACGGCGTGCGGGAGCGTCCCATCCGCAGGGGCGTGCCCGTCGGCCAGCCGGAGGGCGGCGCGCCCCAGTGCTCGGAGCCCGCGGCGTGGGTGTGCGCCAGGGACCGCCCGAACCGCTCGGCCTGCCGTGTCGACGGCGAACCGTCCGGGATCAGCTCGAGGTCGAGGACCGTCGGGCGGGGTCGACCGAGCACGCGGGCGATCCGGGTGCCGCCGTCGGGTTCGGCCTCGGCGAGCCAGTCCAGACCGGCTGCCTCGGCGGCGGCCTCGTCGGGGGAGGCGAAGGTCTTCACGTGCGTCTCGGCCATCGCCCCATCCTGCCGCTGTCGCCTCGGTAGCGGGTCAGACCGCGTCGACGAGCGCCCTCGCCAGCGGGTGCCACTCGCGGGACGTCGGTCCGCTCAGCACGAGCGTCCGTGAGAGCCGCCGGGCCATCGGCACCATGACGAGGTCCGGCGGCAGCATCACCCGCCCGAGCGTCGGCACGATGGACACGCCCTCGCCCCGCTCGATCATCCCGAACATGGTGCTCATCTCCCGCACCCGGTGGGCGTACCGGAACGGCTGCCCCTCGAGTTCGTGCAGCCGCTGGATCTGGTGCTCGCACCCGCCACCGCCCGCGACGAGCCCGTCCTCGTGCAGGTCGTCGAGCGTCAGCGCGGGGAGGTCGGCGAGCGGGTGGTCGCGGCGGACCACCGCGGCCATCTCGTCCTGCGCGACGACCACACCGCCCGGTGGCACCGGCGTCGGGTCGACGAGCACGGCGGCGTCGACCGTGCCGGCCTCGAGCCACTCGGGCATCTCGTCGTCGTCTCCCTCGTAGACCTGCACGTCGACGTCCGGCAGTGTCACCGCCCAC
Source organism: Curtobacterium sp. C2H10 (assembly GCF_025407985.1). Taxonomy (NCBI): domain Bacteria; kingdom Bacillati; phylum Actinomycetota; class Actinomycetes; order Micrococcales; family Microbacteriaceae; genus Curtobacterium; species Curtobacterium sp. C2H10. The sequence goes on from NZ_JABXGF010000036.1 coordinate 30,889, forward strand.
AGTTCGCGCAGCCGCGGCAGCAGGCCCTGGCAGACGGTGGGGACGGCGGCGAGGCGCACGGTGCCGCGCGCCGTGGCGGGCCGGACCACTGCCTCCAGGGCCTCGACGGAGGCGAGCACGCTGCGGGCGTGGGCCAGCAGACGGTCGCCGAGGGGCGTCGTGACGGCGGCCGCCCCGCGCCGGACCACCGGACCGCCCACCTCGCGCTCGAGTCCCGCGAGGGCGTGCGACACGGCTGACTGCCCGACGCCGAGCGTGGACGCAGCGCCCGTGAAGGAGCCGGCGTCGACGGTGGCGACGAACGCGCGCAGCTGGGGCACCGAGACGGTCATGCGTCTTCCTCATCCGTTCATGAGCGACATGCGTTTGCCGCATGCGCCGAGGATGTCGACACTAGGCGACATGAACGCGGTCCTCTACCTCCTCGTGGCACTGACCTGGGGCTCGAGCTTCCTGTTCGCGAAGATCGGGCTCGACGGGCTCGCACCGCAGCAGGTCGCCACGGTGCGCACGGTCCTCGGCGCGCTCACGCTCGTCGCGGTCCTGCTCGCGACCCGCCGGCGCTGGCCGCGGGAGCCACGGGTCTGGGGACACCTGCTCGTGGTGTCGGTGTTCCTCAACGCGGTGCCGTCGTCGCTCATGGCGTGGGCGGAGCAGACCGTGCCGTCCGGTCTCGCGAGCATCTACAACGCGACGACGCCGATCATGACGTTGGCGGCCCTCGCGGTGCTCGTGCCGTCCGAGCGGCTCCGCGGACGGCAGGTCGCGGGCATCGTGCTCGGGATCGTCGGCGTCCTGGTGCTGGTCGGTCCGTGGAACGTCATCGGGGACCCGGAGGTCCTGGCGAGCGTGCCGGGGCAGGTCGCGCTGCTCGGGATGACCGCGTGCTACGGCATCGGCCTGGCGTACCTGCGGCGGGTGGCGGTCGGCAGCGCGTACGACCCGGTCACGCTCGCGACGGTGCAGCTGACGCTGGCCTCCGGACTGCTCCTGCTGGTCGCGCCCGTCATCGCCACGGGCCCGGTACGGCTGGACTGGAGGATCGTGGGGGCGATGGTCGCGCTCGGTTGCGTGGGCACGGGGCTGGCCTACGCCTGGAACACGCGGCTGGTGCAGGCATGGGGAGCGGGTCGCGCCTCGACGGTCACCTACCTGACGCCCGTCGTCGGGGTGGTCCTCGGCGTGCTGGTCCTCGGCGAGCACGTCCGGTGGAACGAGCCGGTCGGGGGACTCGTGGTGCTGCTCGGCATCGCGCTGGCGTCGGGCGTGGTGGGACGGCGGCGTCTGGGCGTGCGGGCTCCCGCCTGAACGGGGGCCGGATCCGGAAGCGACCGCGGCCGTAGGATCGGGCCGAGAAGTCGTCCACGGAGTCGTCGACGGAGACGGAGACCGGTCATGACCGCCACCCACCACACCAGCGCCACCGCCTCGGTCGCAGCGATCCTCGCCGAGTCCGCAGCGCGGTACCCGGACGACGTCGCCGTCATCGTCGGCGACCGGCACACCACCTACGCCGAGCTCTGGAGCCAGACGCTCGCGTACGCCGGTGCGCTGCGGGCCCGCGGCGTGGGACCGGGCGACCGTGTGGCGATGCTCGTCCCGAACGTCGAGGACTTCCCGCGGGTCTACTACGCGACCCTCGCGCTCGGCGCCGTGGCGGTCCCCGTGCACGCACTGCTCAAGCGACGCGAGATCGAGTACGTCCTGCGCGACAGCGGCGCCTCGCTGCTCGTCTGCGCCGCACCGCTGCTCGGCGAGGGCGCGGCCGGTGCCGAGCTCGCCGAGGTCGAGGTGGTGACGGTGCTCGCCCCGGCCGACTCCCCGGACCGACTCGAAGCGCTCGCGCAGCAGGCCGAACCGCTCGACACCTACGTCCCCCGGCACCCGTTCGACACCGCGACGATCCTCTACACGAGCGGCACCACCGGCAAGCCCAAGGGTGCGGAGGGGTCGCACTTCTCGCTGCTCGAACAGGTCAACACGAACCTGATGACGACGTTCGACATGCACCGCGGGGACGTCCTGCTCGGCGCCCTGCCGCTGTTCCACACCTTCGGGCAGACCTGCACGATGAACACCGGCTTCCGGGTCGGCGCGACGATCGTCATGCTGCCGAAGTTCGACGGCGACACGGCGCTCGCCGCGATGGTCGAGCACGGGTGCGGCATCTTCATGGGCGTCCCGACGATGTACATGGCGCTGCTCGACGCGGCGACCCGTTCCGATGCCCGTCCGACGCTGCGGTACGCGATCTCCGGCGGCGCCTCGCTGCCCCTGGCGGTCCTCGAGCGGTTCCAGGACGTCTACGACGCGCCGATCCACGAGGGCTACGGCCTCACCGAGACCTCGCCGGTCGCGACCTTCAACCACGTCGGACGGCCGCCACGCCCCGGCACGATCGGCACCCCGGTGTGGGGCGTCGACGTCGAGATCGCCGACCCGGAGCAGCACGACGCGATCGTGATGCTGCCCCACGGCGAGATCGGCGAGCTCGTCATCCGCGGGCACAACCTCATGAACGGGTACCTCGACCGTCCCGAGGACACCGCGGCTGCGATCGTCGACGGGTGGTTCCGGACGGGCGACCTCGGGACGAAGGACGACGACGGCTACCTGACGATCGTCGACCGGACGAAGGACATGATCATCCGCAACGGCTACAACGTGTACCCACGGCAGGTGGAGGAGGTCCTCGCGACCCACCCCGACGTCACGATGGCCGCGGTGTTCGGTGTGCCGCACGAGCTGCACGGGCAGGAGATCGAGGCCGCCGTGGTGCTCCGTGCCGAGGCGACGGCGACCCCGCAGGAGCTGATCGACTTCGTCGCCGCCGAGATCGCCGCCTACAAGTACCCCCGGGCGGTGCACGTCCTCGACGCGCTGCCCCTCGGCCCGAGCGGCAAGGTGCTCAAGCGCGAGCTCGTCGACCGGTTCGGCGCGGAGGTCCCGGCGGCCGGGTGACGTGGACGTGGACACCGTCGTGCGGTCACCATCGCCGTCCGAACTCGCTCGGGGCCTGGCGGCGCTGCGGTCGTGGCAGCGCGACGACGCACTCGTGCAGCTCCACCCCGGCGACCTCGGGTGGGCGTGGCGCCACGGGGCGGACGCGATCGCGCGTGCGGTGCGCCTCTGGGAGGCCGACGGGCAGATCGTCGCCTTCGGCTTCCTCGACGGACCGACCACGCTCCGCATGACGGTGGCGCCCGAGCGCTGGACGGACCCGGACCTCGCGCGCGCCCTGGCAGCCGACGCCTCCGACCCCGGCACCGGCGTGCTCCCGAGCGGCCCTGCGTCGATCGAGGTACCGGACGGCACCGCCCTGCGCGGAGCGCTGCACGCTGCGGGATGGGGCGACGGCGAGTCCTGGACGCCGCTGTCCCTCGACCTGGCCGCGCCGGTCGGAGCACGCGGGTCGTCGCTGCACGTCGAGATCGTGCACGGTGCGGACACGTCCGACTTCACGGCGGTCCACCGCTCGGCCTGGGACAACGGGTCGTTCACCGACGAGCGCTGGAGGGCGATGTCCGCCGGTGCACCGTTCGCGGAGGCTCGCTGTCTGCTCGGCAGGGACGACGCCGGGGAGCCGGTCGCCGGGATCACGGTCTGGCCGGCGGGCCGCGGCCGTCCCGGACTCATCGAGCCGCTCGGCGTCCACGCCGCCCACCGCGGTGCGGGACACGGGACCGCGATCTGCGTCGCCGGTGCGGCGATGCTCCGCGAGGCGGGAGCGTCGATCGCGTGGGTCTGCACCCCGAGCGACCTCGGCAGCGCCGTCGCGACCTACCGGGCGGCCGGCTTCACGAGGCTCCCGGAACGGCTCGACTGCGTCCGGCAGGCCTGAGGCGAGTGACTCGGCGGGTGCCGGACGTACGCTTGCACCTGTGACCCGGCCACGCCGACCCTCGACCGCACGGTTGCTGTTCGCGTCGTCGCACCCGGGGCCCACCGTCACCGTGACCGTGCTCGCGACGGTGATCGCCGTGGCGGTCGGGCACGCGTGGTGGACGGTCGTCCTCGTCCCCCTGACCGTCGTCGCCGGGCAGCTCTCGATCGGGCTCGCGAACGACTGGATCGACGCCGATCGCGACCGGGCGGTCGGCAGGTCGGACAAGCCCGTGGCGCAGGGGTCGATCGCCGTCGGCACCGTCCGTGGCGCGGCGTTCGGCACCGCCCTGGCGTCCCTTGTCCTGTCGGTGTTCCTCGGGCCGGTCGCCGCCGTCGCGCACCTCGTGCTCGTGGCCGCGGGGTGGGCGTACGACGCGGGGCTCAAGCGCACGGTCTGGTCCGTCGTGCCGTTCGTGGTCGCGTTCGGGCTGCTCCCGGTCGTGGCGGTCTCGGCCGGGCCGGACGGTGACTGGCCGGCGTGGTGGGCGATCGCGACGGGGGCCGTGTTCGGCGTCGCGATCCACTGTACGAACGTGTTGCCGGACCTGGTCGACGACGCGGCCACCGGGGTCCGGGGGTTCCCGCACCGGCTCGGGCTCCGGGGCGCGGGCGTCACGGCGTTCGGGTCGCTCGTCGTGGCAGCGCTGCTCGTGCTCGGCGGTCAGGTGCTCGGGGACGATCCGGTCCGGGGCGTGGGGGTGGTGCTCGCGGTGCTCGGGACCGTCGTGGTCGTCGCGCTCGCCGGCCTCGGGGTGCGGCTCGTGCTGGCCGGGCGGGCATCGCGGGTGCTGTTCCGACTCGTCATCGCGTCGTCGCTCGTGCTCGTCGTCGAGCTCGGCCTCGCCGGCGCCCGCCTGGTCGCCTGACCCGGCGCCCGCGCGCCCCCGCGACCCGTCACGCCCACCGCATCGCGTACACACCGGCCAGCGCATCCGCGGTCGGGAGGGACAGGACCGTCCGGAGCAGCGCCTCCCGTCCGGCCGCCCCCACGCTGCCGAGCGGACGGCCGATCGGACGTCCGAGCGCCATGTTCACCTCCGCCTGCCGCGCCGCCCGCCGCGCGACCGCCTGCCGCCGCCGCGCGTAGTG
>NZ_JABXGF010000037.1:0-35484 GCF_025407985.1 Curtobacterium sp. C2H10
CCGGTGCGACGTGCTGTGCCGGGTGCGTCGGGCGCGGGGTGTCGGCCGGCATGCGGCGGGGCAGCACGGGCGGCGGGGGCGGCGGCACCGGCGGAACGCTCGGCCCCTGCCCCCGGTCGTTCGGCGTTGCCGTCGGTGCGTCGTCCTCGGGGTGGGTGTCGGTCATCGGTGGGGTCCCTCCACGACGAGCAGGTGCACGGGTTCCTGGAACGCGTCCAGGCGGACGTAGTTCGACGATCCCCAGACCCAGCGCTGGCCGGTCACGACGTCGCGGACGTCGAACGCCTGCTCCGGGTCGAGGCCGAGGGCGGCGAGGTCGAGGTGGACCGTGGTCTCACGGGCCGAGTGGGGGTCGACGTTCGCGACGACGATCACGGTGTCGTCGCGCCCGGAGCGGATGAACCGTCCGGGCAGGTGCTTGGAGTACACGACGATCGCCGGGTCCTCGGCGTCGTGCACGTGCAGGTTCCGGAGCTGGCGGAGCGCCGGGTGCGCCTGCCGGAAGCGGTTGAGCATCGTCACGTACGGCGCCAGGCTCGCACCCTCGGCCTCGGCCAGGGCGAAGTCACGCGGCTTGTACTCGTACTTCTCGTTGTCGATGTTCTCTTCCGAGCCGGGGCGTGCGACGTCCTCGAACAGCTCGTACCCGGAGTACATGCCCCACGTCGGCGCACCGGTGGCCGCGAGCGCCGCACGGATCTTGTACCCGGCGCGGCCGCCGAACTGCAGGTACTCGGTGAGGATGTCGGGCGTGTTCACGAACAGGTTCGGACGCAGGTACGCGCTCGTCTCGTGCGAGAGCTCGTCGAAGTAGTCGGCGATCTCGTCCTTCGAGTTCCGCCACGTGAAGTACGAGTACGACTGCTGGAACCCGACCTCGGCGAGGGCCCGCATCATCGCCGGACGCGTGAACGCCTCGGCGAGGAACACCGTGTCGGGGTGCTCGTCGCGGATCTCGCGGATGACCCGCTCCCAGAACCAGAGCGGCTTGGTGTGCGGGTTGTCCACGCGGAAGATCCGGATGCCGAGGGCGATCCAGTGGCGCAGGACCCGCAGGACCTCGGCGACGAGCCCTTCGGGGTCGGTGTCGAACTGGATCGGGTAGATGTCCTGGTAGCGCTTCGGCGGGTTCTCGGCCGTGGCGATGGAGCCGTCCGCGCGGACCGTGAACCACTCGGGGTGCTCGGTGACCCAGGGGTGGTCGGGCGAGCACTGCAGAGCGAAGTCGAGCGCGACCTCCATCCCGGTGTTCTTCGCCGTCTCGACGAAGTCGCGGAAGTCGTCCTCGGTGCCGAGGTCCGGGTGGATGGCGTCGTGCCCGCCGTCGGGGCCGCCGATGGCCCACGGGCTGCCGGGGTCGTGCGGGCCGGGGGTGAGCGTGTTGTTCGGGCCCTTGCGCGCGGTCGTGCCGATGGGGTGGATCGGCGGGAGGTACACCACGTCGAAGCCCATGCGCGCGACGCCCGGGAGCCGTCGTGCCGCGGTGCGGAAGTCGCCGCTCTTCCAGGAGCCGTCGGGGTTCTTCTTCGCGCCTTCGCTGCGGGGGAAGAACTCGTACCAGGCGCCGACACCGGCGCGGGTGCGCTCGACGTCGAGCAGCTGCGTGGGCGAGTGCGTCCGGAGCGAGGTGAGCGGCGCTTCTTCGACCTCGCCCGTGATGCGCGGGTCGTCGACGGCGGCGAGTCGCTCGGCCGGGTCGAGGTCGGTGTCGCGGATGCGCGCCGCCGCACGCGTGGCGGCAGGGGAGTCGGTCTCGTCGGCGAGTCGGTCGAGGAGCGCCGCCCCGTCGAGCAGGGTGGCCTCGGTGTCGACGCCCGCGGCGATCTTCAGGCGGGCACCGTGCAGCCAGGACGACCAGTCGTCGGCGTAGGACTCGACGTGCCACGTCCACACACCGGTGTGGTCGACCTGGACGGTCGCTTCGTAGCGGTCGGTGCCCGGGGCGACGAGCGCCATCGGGACGGTCCTGGTGCCGCCGTCCGGTCGTTCGAGGACGAGGTCGGCGCCGATGACACCGTGCCCTTCGCGGAAGACGGTCGCACCGAACGTGATCACCTCGCCGTCGAACGCCTTGCCGGGGAAACCGTTGGGCGTCGTGGGGGCGAGCTCGGTGATCGGGATGCGCCCGATCTTCGGTCGGCGGGGTCGGTCTGCAGTGGCCACGGAGCCGACGCTACCCGGCGAGCGCCTCCGCGTTCCCCGGAACGTGCCGTCCGTGGAGACCCGGGCGCGCCGTGGCGCTGTGGAGGAGCACCGCGCGACCGTCGTGCCGGAGCCGACCCGCGCCTCCTGGACGGGCCGCCGTCAGGCGATCTCGAACACGTGGATGCCCGGCCCGTACGCCGTGAAGACCTGACCCGCGGGCCGGAGCCGCTCGTGGTCGCGGTGCTTCTCGCTGGACCAGGCGAGCCGGTACCCGAGCACGTCCTCGCGCACGGGCAGCGTCATGTCCCGCGTGCGCCCACTGCCGTGCACCACCACGAGGACGCGGTCGAACGGCTCGTGCTCCGGCGTCGACTCGACGAAGTACTGCAGCGCGCGGTGGATCGGCTGGTCCCACCCCTCGGCCGTCATCGGGTGGCCGTCGGGCCCGTACCAGGACATCCGGGACGCACCGGGGGTCTCCTGCCCCTCGACGCCGAACCGGGTCGGCCGGAGGGCGGGGTGCGCGGCGCGGAGCCGTGCGAGTGCGGAGACGGCCTCGGTCATCGCCTCGGCGTCCTCGTCGTCCGACCAGTCGACCGGGGTGAGGTCCTCGGACACCACGTAGGCGTTGTTGTTGCCGTGCTGCGTCCGGCTCCGCTCGTCGCCGGCGGTGAGCATCGGCACGCCCGCGGAGAGCATGAGCGTCGCGACGAGGTTCCGCATCGACCGGCCCCGCGCCGCCCGCACGCCGCGGTCGGCGGTGTCGCCCTCGATGCCGTGGTTGAACGAGCGGTTGTCGTTCGAGCCGTCGCGGTTCTCCTCACCGTTCGCCTCGTTGTGCTTGCCGTCGTACGACACCAGGTCGAGCAGGGTGAAGCCGTCGTGGGCGGTGACGAAGTTGATGCCGGCGAGCGGCCCGCGTGCCGTGTCGAAGAGGTGGCGCGAGCCGGTCAGGGCCCCGGCGAGCGCGCCGATGCCGGTGGCGGGGGCGCCGTGGCGTCGCTCCTCGGCGATGTCGGTGAGCCAGAACTGCCGCACGGTGTTCCGGAAGCCGTCGTTCCACTCGCTCGTGCGCGCGCCGAACGAGCCCGTCTTCCACCCGTCCGGTCCGACGTCCCACGGTTCGGCGATGACCAGGGTGTCCTGCAGGTCAGGGTGGTTCCGGATCCGCTCGAGCAGCGGGTGCGACGGGTCGAACACGTGGTCGGCGTCGCGGCCGAGCGCCGCCATCAGGTCGAACCGGAACCCGTCGACCTGCACCTCGCGCGCCCAGTAGCGCAGGCTGTCGACGATGAGGTCGGCCGTGGCCTCGACCGAGGTGTCGAGGGTGTTCCCGCAGCCGGTGGTGTCGTAGTACGAGGCGCCGTCGGCGGTCCACCGGTAGCGGTTCGCCCCGTCGATGCCCCGGAGCGAGGTCGTCGGGCCGCCGAGGCCCTCTTCCGCGGTGTGGTTGTAGACGACGTCGAGGACGACCTGGATACCGGCGGCGTGCAGCAGTCGGACCATGCCCTTGAACTCGCGCAGCACCGCGGAGGCGCCCTCGGCCCGCGCACCGGGGGAGGCGTGGGCCGCGTGCGGCGCGAAGAACCCGAGCGTGTTGTAGCCCCAGGCGTTCTCGCGTCCGGCGTCCCGCAGCCACCGTTCGGTGTCGAAGGCGTGCACGGGCAGCAGCTCGAGCGTGGTCACGCCGATCCGGTGCAGGTGCGCGATGGTGCTCTCGTGGGCGACGCCGGCGTACGTGCCGCGGAGGTCCTCCGGGACGGCCGGGTTCGTGGCGGTCAGGGTCCGGACGTTCGCCTCGTACACGACGACCCGGTCGAGCGGCGTCGTCGGCTTGACCACCCCGCCCCAGTCGAACGCGTCATCGACCACGACACCCGTCCAGCGTGGTCCGGAGCCGCGCACGATGCCGCGGGCGTACGGGTCGAGCAGCGGACGCACCGCGTCGAACGCGTCGCGCGGACCGGCGGGACCGTCCACGAGCAGGTGGTACGTGTCCCCGGGTTCGACTCCCGGCACGGCACCCGTCCAGACGTCGCCGGACCGCGTCAGCGGGAACGTGCCGCGGCCGTCGACCACGACCGACACGGCCGTCGCCGTCGCCGACCGCACCGAGAACCGCGGGACGTCGGCGGTCAGGAGGAACCCCGGGGTCTCGTCGATCGCCGTCTCGTGCATGGCACCAAGGGTACGAGGACCGACGAGTATCCTGGAAACGCTCGTTCAGGGGGTGCAGATGCCGGTCTACCTCGACCACGCCGCGACGACGCCGATCCTGCCGGAGGCGCTCGCCGCGTTCACCGCCGCGCTCGGCACCGTCGGCAACCCGTCGTCGATCCACAGCGCGGGGCAGCAGGCGAAGATGCTGCTCGAGGACGGCCGCGCCGCAGTCGCCGCCTCGCTCGACGCCGACCCGGTCGAGGTCGTCTTCACCTCCGGCGGCACCGAGAGCATCAACCTCGCCGTGAAGGGCATGTTCTGGGCGCGGCAGCAGGACCGTCCGCGCCCGCGCATCGTCGTCCCCGGTGGGGAGCACCACGCGACGGTCGACACCGTCGAGTGGCTCGAGCGCCACGAGGGCGCGGTCGTCGACGTGGTCCCGTTGGACGCGCAGGGTCGCGTCGACCTGGTTGCCCTGGAGGCGCGGCTCGCCGACGCCTCGGACGTCGCCCTGGTCACGTTCCTGTGGGCGAACAACGAGGTCGGCACGATCGCGCCGGTGTCGCGGATCGTCGAGCTCGCGCACGCCGCGGGCGTGCCCGTCCACAGCGACGCGGTCGCCGCGTACGGCCAGGTACCGGTGTCGTTCGCCGCCTCCGGGCTCGACGCGTTGAGCGTGTCGGCGCACAAGATCGGCGGCCCGGTCGGCATCGGTGCGCTCGTGCTCGGCCGTCGTGCGAGCGTCGAGCCGCTCATCCACGGGGGCGGGCAGCAGCGCCAGGTGCGGAGCGGGACGCAGGACGCCCCGGCAGCGGCGGCCTTCGGGGTCGCGGCCTCCATGCCGCACGCGGACGTCCGGGCACTGCGGGACCGGCTCGTCGCCGGGGTCCGGGCAGCGGTGCCCACCGCGGTGCTGATGGGGGACCCGGTCGACCGGCTTCCCGGCAACGCGCACTTCACGTTCCCGGGCTGCGAGGGGGACTCGCTGCTCTTCCTGCTCGACGCGGCCGGGGTCGCGGTGTCGACCGGTTCGGCGTGCCAGGCCGGCGTGCCCGAGGCCTCGCACGTCCTGCTCGCCATGGGGCTGTCGGAGCAGGACGCCCGCGGTGCGCTCCGGATCACGCTCGGGCACAGCACGACCGACGCCGACGTCGACGCGTTCCTCGCCGCGCTGCCGGACGCGGTGGCGCGCGCCGGAGCCGCGGGGATGGCGTCGAGGGAACCGCTCCTGGGACGCTGACCGGTCCACCGGGGCCGAGCCGCGCCTCCGGGGCTGGGAAGCACCGGTAGGATCGGTGATCATGGTCGAACTGGACTTCACCGAGCAGCTCTCCGCCCTCCGCGAGACCTTCGGCAACATCCGCTCGGTGGTCGACGTCGACCGCCTGCAGCGTGAGATCGCCGACCTCAGCGAACAGGCCGGGGCCCAGGACCTCTGGGACGACGTCGAGCACGCGCAGCAGGTGACGAGCGCGCTCTCGCACCGGCAGTCGGAGCTGAAGAAGATCACCGACACCGAGTGCCGCATCGACGACCTCGAGGTGTTGGTCGAGATGGCGAACGAGGCCGACGACCAGGACTCCGCCGACGAAGCTGCCGCCGAGCTCAAGGCGATCCAGAAGACGATGGGCGACCTCGAGGTGCAGACGCTCCTCGACGGCGAGTACGACGACCGACCCGCGGTCATCACGATCCGTGCCGGTGCCGGTGGTGTCGACGCCGCGGACTTCGCCGAGATGCTGCTGCGCATGTACCTCCGCTACTCGGAGCAGCACGGCTACAAGACCACGGTGATGGACACGTCCTACGCGGAAGAAGCGGGCATCAAGTCCGCCACGTTCGAGGTCGACGCCCCCCACGCCTTCGGCACCCTGTCGGTCGAGGCCGGCACGCACCGCCTCGTCCGGATGTCGCCGTTCGGCGCCGCGGGCAAGCGGCAGACGTCGTTCGCCGCGGTCGAGGTCATCCCGCTCATGCCGGAGACCGAGTCGATCGACATCCCCGAGAACGACATCCGCGTCGACGTGTTCCGCTCGTCGGGCCCCGGTGGACAGTCGGTCAACACGACGGACTCCGCGGTCCGCCTGACCCACATCCCGACCGGCACCGTCGTCTCGATGCAGAACGAGAAGTCGCAGATCCAGAACCGTGCCGCCGCCATGCGCGTGCTGCAGTCGCGCCTCCTGCTCCTCAAGAAGGAAGAGGAGAACGCGAAGAAGAAGGAACTGGCCGGCAACATCACGGCGAGCTGGGGCGACCAGATCCGCTCGTACGTGCTGGCGCCGTACCAGATGGTCAAGGACCTGCGGAGCGAGCACGAGGTGAACAACCCCTCAGCCGTGTTCGACGGTGACCTCGACGGGTTCATCAACGCGGGCATCCGCTGGCGCAAGCAATCCGACGATTCCTGAGCCGCGCGCCTCGGTTGATTTCCGGGCGACGCGACCTACCCTGATCCGGTCATGATCAAATTCGACCAGGTCACCAAGGTGTACTCGGGCAACCCGAGCCCCGCCCTCGACGCCATCTCCCTCGAGATCCTCAAGGGGGAGTTCGTCTTCCTCGTGGGCGCGTCCGGGTCCGGCAAGTCCAGCTTCCTCCGCCTCGTGCTGAAGGAGGAGAAGCCGTCGCGCGGGCAGATCCACGTGCTCGGGCAGCGGCTCGGCGCCCTGTCGTCGCGCAAGGTCCCGTACTTCCGCCGCAACCTCGGCGTGGTCTTCCAGGACTTCCGGCTCCTGCCGAACAAGAACGTGTTCGACAACGTCGCGTTCTCGCTGCAGGTGATCGGCAAGAGCAAGGGCTTCATCAGCGAGGCCGTCACCGACGTGCTGAAGCTCGTGGGTCTCGCCGGCAAGGCGACGCGCATGCCGCACGAACTCTCCGGTGGTGAGCAGCAGCGCGTGGCGATCGCCCGCGCCGTCGTCAACAAGCCGGCGATCCTCCTCGCCGACGAGCCCACCGGCAACCTCGACCCGACGACCTCGGCCGGCATCATGGCGCTCCTCGAACGCATCAACCAGGGAGGCACCACCGTGCTCATGGCGACCCACGACGCCAGCATCGTCAACCAGATGCAGCGCCGCGTCATCGAGCTCTCGAACGGGACGATCCTGCGCGACGAGCAGTCCGGCGGCTACCAGACCCAGGCCGTGCCGATCCAGCGCGCGGGCGTCTCGAACACCACCGGCATCCAGACCATCCCGGGGATCATCCGATGAGGCTCGGGCTCGTCATGTCCGAGGTCGGCTCGGGCCTGCGGCGCAACGCGTCCATGGTCGTGTCCGTCGTCCTCGTGACCTTCATCTCGCTCACCTTCGTCGGCACCGCGATCCTGCTCCAGATGCAGATCAACCAGATGAAGGGGTACTGGTACGACCGGGCGCAGGTCGCGGTCTACCTCTGCACCGACACCGACACCACGGGCAACTGCACGGGGGCCAAGGCCACCGACGACCAGCGCAAGCAGGTCCAGGAGCAGCTCGACTCGTCGACCCTCAAGCCGTACATCGAGAAGACGTACTACGAGGACCAGGACCAGGCGTACGACCGGTTCAAGCAGCAGTTCAAGGACTCGCCCGCGACGGAGTTCGTCAAGCCCGAGTACCTCAACGAGACGTTCTGGGTGAACCTGAAGAACCCGTCGCAGGCGGACGTCCTCGTCGAGAGCCTGTCGAAGGTCGCCGGCGTGCAGAGCGTGGTCGACCAGCGCGGGTACCTGCAACCGATCTTCAACCTGCTCAACGCCTCGTCGTACACGGCGATCGGCATCGCGGCGCTCATGCTCGTCGCCGCCGTGCTGCTCATCGCGACGACCATCCGGTTGTCCGCGTTCAGTCGACGGCGAGAGCTCGGCATCATGCGCCTGGTGGGGGCGTCGAACCGGTTCATCCAGACACCCTTCGTGCTCGAGGGGGTGATCGCCGCTGCCATCGGGGCCGTCCTGGCCGGTGGCGCGATCACTGCGGTGGTCTGGTTCTTCGTGCGGAACTACCTCGCGCAGCGGTTCTCGGGCACGGCGTTCATCGGCATGGGGGACGCGGCCGTCGTGGTGCCGTCGGTGATCGTGATCGGCATCGTGCTGGCGGGACTCTCCGCCTTCGTCGCGATCCGCCGCTACCTGAAGGTCTGACGCGCGGCCGGTCGTGCTGGCCGAGTCTCGAGCCGGCGGACACTTTCGTGCCTCCGGTGCCGCGAGAGTGTCCGCGTGGCCGAGTCTCGGCGGCAGCCGACGCCGGCCGGGCGCGGGCGGCGCGCCGGGAAGGTGCGGTGGGTGCCGCGTGTTGGGTAGTCTGTAAGGCTGCGCATCCGCAGCGACCGCACGGAAGGAGACACGCATGGCGAAGGAACGCGGCGAGAAGATCGTGGCGACGAACCGTCGCGCGCGTCACGACTACCTGATCGAGGACACGTACGAGGCCGGCATGGTGTTGTCCGGCACCGAGGTGAAGTCCCTCCGCGAAGGGCGCGCCTCGCTCGTCGACGGGTACGCCTTCATCGACGGCGGCGAAGCCTGGCTCGACGCCGTGCACATCCCCGAGTACACCGAGGGCACGTGGAACAACCACGCTCCCCGGCGCAAGCGGAAGCTGCTCCTCCACAAGCAGCAGATCGTGAAGATCTCGCACAAGACGGCGCAGGGCGGCTACACGCTCGTGCCGCTGCAGATCTACTTCCACGACGGCCGGGCCAAGGTGGAGATCGCGGTCGCGAAGGGCAAGCGGGAGTTCGACAAGCGCCAGGCCCTGCGCGAGAAGACGGACAAGCGCGAGGCCGAGCGGGCCATGCGCACCCGGAACCGCGTCGGCGAGTAGCGCCGTCGCACCTCGGTCGGCTAGACTGAGGGACTGCTCCGGTCGGAGCATTGGCAACTCAAGAGCGTGACAGCGGTTCGCACGTCCGGCCCGCATGGGGATGATCGGTTTCGACATTGCCTGTGTGCCGACGGGAAGCGGGCCGAGGACCCACGGTCATCTCGTCAACGATCCGTGGAAAACAACAAGTGCCAATTCCAAGCGCACTGACTTCGCTCTCGCTGCGTAAGCAGCCCAGCACATGAAGTCCGTCGGCCAGGTGATCGTCTTCTAACCTGAGTTCCGGCGTCATCCAGAGGACTTGCTGCACGGTTGCGCCTCAGGGCCGTGCGGGACTTGCACTGAGACTGGGCCCGTCGTCCTAGAAGCCGGTAGCAAAGGACGGGGCCGAGCAGAACGAACCATCCGGATACGCCCGTAGAAGACGTCGAATTGCAGCGATGGACGGGGGTTCGATTCCCCCCATCTCCACCATTCGCCGGACGCCGCACCGCTGTCACGCACTGCCACACCGAACGCCCCGACACCGTCCCCGGACGATGCCGGGGCGTTCGCTGTCACGCACTGCCACACCGAACGCCCCGACACCGTCCCCGGACGATGCCGGGGCGTTCGCTGTCCCGCCACTTCCGAGGACTACGATCCGCAGCAGGCGCGGGAACACGCCCGTGCCCACGAACGGGAGGTCCACGTGGTGCAGGAGATCGCGATCCGAGTCCGTCTGCGAGAGCAGGAGCGAGTGGTGCTCGCCGACTACGAGCGGGCGGTGGCCTCGGTCGCGACCGTCGCTGCGCTGGCCGCGTGGCTGCCGACGCCGGACGCCCGGCTGGTCATCCGCGGGCGTGGAGCCGAGCCGGTCCGCCTCGAGACGGTGACGTACGGCTCGGTGATCGAGATGCTCGTCGTGCTCGACCAGCGGTCCGCAGCGGTCGAGCGTGGGGCCGCCGCGATCGCCGCGCTCATCGAGTCCGTGCGGCACGAGCACGTCGAGGACGACGTCTCCGGTGTTGCCGGCGAGCTCGACCGCCTCGACCGTTCGGCGCCGCGGGGTCGTTCGGTCGTCGAACGGTCGCTCCGTGCCTTCCTCGAGGGTGCCCGTGCCGACGTGCTCGCCCGGAAGACGACGACCCGCGTCCGGGCAGCCCAGGCGCTCGTCCGGCTCGCCGAGGACGGTGCGTCGATCGTCGTCGAGCGGGTGGAGGACGCCCTCGCGCCGACGCTCGAGGAGCACGAGGTCGACGTCCTCGCCGACACGGGGAGCGCGGTGGTGGTCGAACCCGTCGACGGGGTCGAGTCGCCCGAGCCCGAGCCGGACAAGAAGGGCAAGCAGAAGTCCGACAAGAAGAAGTCCGGCAAGAAGCAGGACGCGAAGAAGAAGCACGACAAGAAGTCGGACAAGAAGCAGGACGACAAGAAGAAGTCCGACAAGAAGAGCAAGAAGAAGCACGACAGGAAGTAGCCTGAGGGCTTGTACAGCACGTTTGTTTCCATTGTGTTAAACAATCCGACCAAAGTGCTGTCACGGTGCCAGAGTCGATGAGCGCAGCCGCCGTCCGAGGGCGGCGCTCATCGACAGGAGCAACAGTGGCTACAACGACACAGGCGCTGCCGGACTCCGGCCTCAAGCGCAACGTCGGCTTCATCGGGCTCATCTGGGCCTCGACGGGGTCGATCATCGGCTCCGGCTGGCTCTTCGGTTCGCAGGAGGCCCTGAAGACCGCCGGGCCCGCCGCGATCATCTCGTGGCTCATCGGTGGCGTGGCGATCCTCGTCCTCGCACTCGTGCACGCCGAGCTCGGCGGCATGTTCCCGATCGCGGGTGGAACAGCGCGGTTCCCCCACATCGCCTTCGGCGGCATCGCCGGAGCCTCCTTCGGGTGGTTCTCGTGGCTGCAGTCCGTGACGGTCGCCCCGATCGAGGTCGAGGCGATGATCAAGTACGCGCAGCACTGGCAGTTCGCCCACCCGTGGCTGCACACCGTGGTCATCGAGGGGGAGACCCAGCAGCTGCTGACCGGCGCCGGGATCGCGGTCGCGATCGTCCTGATGGCCGTCGTCACGGTGATCAACATGCTCAGCGTGAAGATCCTCGCGAACACGAACTCCGCGGCGACCTGGTGGAAGGTCGCCATCCCCCTGCTGGTCATCATCGTCCTGGCGTTCAGCGGGTTCCACGGCTCGAACTTCACCGCGGCGGACGGCTTCATGCCCGAGGGTGCGAAGGGCATCCTCGCCGCGGTGTCGACGTCGGGCATCATCTTCGCGTTCCTCGGCTTCGAGCAGGCGGACCAGCTCGCCGGCGAGGCGAAGAACCCGAAGCGCGACATCCCGCGCGCCGTCATCGGCTCGGTGCTCATCGGGCTCGTGATCTACCTGCTGCTCCAGATCGTGTTCCTCGGCGTCCTGCGCTCCGACGCGATCCAGGGCTCGTGGGCGACCGCGGACTTCACGAAGTACACCGGACCGTTCGCCGACATCGCGATGGCGGCCGGCATCACCTGGCTCGCCGTGGTCATCTTCATCGATGCGATCATCTCGCCCGCCGGCACGGGCCTCATCTACGTGACGGCCACGAGCCGCATCTCGTACGGGCTCAGCCGCAACGGGTACTTCCCGAAGGCCTTCGAGTGGACGACGAAGCAGGGCGTGCCCTGGGTCGGCCTCATCGTGGCGTTCGTCGTCGGGTGCGCGTGCTTCGCGCCGTTCCCGTCGTGGCAGGGGCTGGTCAGCCTCATCACGAGTGCGTCCGTCCTGATGTACGCGGGTGCACCGTTGGCCCTCGGCGCGTTCCGGAAGCGGATCCCCGAGGTCGAGCGCCCCTACCGGATGCCGGCCGCGACGCTGCTCTCACCGATCGCGTTCGTCGTCGCGAACCTCATCATCCTCTGGACCGGGTGGGACACCGACTGGAAGCTCGGGGTCGCGATCCTCATCGGTGCCGTGGTGATCATCCTGAACAACGTGTTCCGCGGCGCCTCGAGCGTCCGCCCGCGCTGGGACTGGAAGGCGGCCCAGTGGCTGCTGCCGTACCTGATCGGCATGGGGCTCATCGTGTTCCTCAGCGACTTCGGCCCGCTGACGCACCCGGTGTTCCCGCTGTGGATCGACATCGCCGTGGTGGCGGTGTTCTCCCTGGTGATCTACTACTGGGCGATCAACTCGGCGTCCGACCGCGACGAGATCCTCCGCACCGCCGAGGACGTCCGCGACGTCGAGGAGAGCGGCGTCGTGGAGCCCGTCCACCACTAGGACCCGCGCCACGGGGCGCGCGGTCTCAGAAGTCGAACAGGTTCTGCCGGATGCCTCCGGCGCCGTACTCCCGTCGCAGGAGCCCACGGCGCCGGAGCACCGGCACGAGGTCGCCGAGCATCCGGTAGACCTGCGCCGGGTGCAGGTCGCCCGAGAAGATGATGCCGTCGTTGTCGGCGTCCGCGCCGAGCTCCTCGATGAAGTCCGCGAACTCGTCGGCGGTCCCGACGAAGCCCTCGCGCGAGGACACCCGACCCTTCCGGGCCTTGCGTTCGAGGAGCGTGCGCAGCGGTGCGTCGGGGGTGTCGCCGACGAGGCCGCGGATCGTTCCGGCCGAGACGTGGTCGCCGAACGTCCCCGCCGGGATCGGCGCATCGAGGTCGAGCGCGAGCAGGTCCGTCTCGGAGTCGCTCGACCACGCGATCGCCGCGGTGCGGAGGTCGTCGTCGGACGGGTGCCGGGAGGCGTCGACGACGCGGTCCGCCTCGGCCGCCGACGACACGATCTCGGGCTTGAGCACGAACAGGATCCGCAGGGCGTCGGCAGTGCGTCCGGCGTCGGCCGCGGCGGAGAGCACCCGCGCGCGGTAGTCCCGCACGGCCGCCGCGGACAGCGGTGCGAGCGCGAGTTGCACGTCCGAGTGCGTGCCGGCGAACCCGAGCCCCCGGCCGGAGCCGCCGGGGGAGACCACGATCGGGTCGGAGTCGAGCGGGAGGGCGTTGAGCGGGCCGTCCGCGGTGAAGTAGGCACCCTCGTGGTGGAACGCGTCGAGGGCGTCGCCGTCGGCGAAGTGCCAGTCGGAGCGGTCCCCGACGTAGCCGGAGCCCCACGAGTGCCAGAGCCGCCGCACGAGCTGCAACCACTCCTCGGCGCGGTCGTACGCGGCGTCGTGGGGGAGCGGGGCGAGCCCGGCGTGCCGAGCGCTCCCGGTGTCCGTCACGACGTTGACGCCGAAGCGGTCGCCGGAGAGGTGCGCGAGCGTCGCGAACTGCCGTGCGGCGAGGTACGGCGGGGTGAACCCCGCGTTCACGGTCGGGGCGATGCCGATGTGCGAGGTCGCGGCGAACAGGTACGGAGCGAGCAGGAGCGGGTCGTGCTTCGGGCCGCCGTACGCCTGCCGGATCCGCAGGTCGAGCGTCGACGGGTTGCCGAGCGAGATCGCGTCCTCGGCGATGACGAGGTCCATGCCGGCCTGCTCGAGGGCGCGGACGGACTGCTGGTACAGGTCGGGCTTCGTCCAGTCGTGCCCCCAGTCCCAGTCGGACCGGCCCCACGCCTGCGGGCCGAACCCGCGCGAGAAGAAGTACCCGAAGTGCTGCAGTCCGGCCATTGCCTAGAGTTCCTCCGCGATGACGTGGTTGCCGGGAACGGCGTGTTCGAGGGAGGCGAGCTCCGAGTCGGAGCCGACCCGCGCCTCCTGGCCCGCCCCGGCGCCGCGCAGCGCGGCGAACCCGCGCGACAGGTCGCGGACCAGGTCCGCGACGTCCTCGATGCCGACCGACAGGCGGATGAGGCCGTCGTCGATGCCTTGATCGACGCGTTCCTGGGGCGTCTTCCCGGCGTGCGTCGTGGTGGCGGGGTGCAGGATCAGCGAGCGGACGTCACCGAGGTGGGTCATCCGGCTGAACAGCTGGACGCTGTCGATGAAGGTCCGCGCGGCGGCTTCGCCGCCGTCCAGCGTGAACGCGAAGACGGACCCGGCACCGCGCGGCAGGTAGCGCTGGGCGAGGTCGTGGAACGGACTGGAGGCGAGACCCGCGTAGTCGACGCTCGTCACCTCCGGCTGCTGCTCCAGGAAGGACGCGACGGCCAGCGCGTTCGCGCTGTGGCGTTCCACGCGCAGCGACAGCGTCTCGATGCCCTGGCGGAGCAGGAAGGAGTTGAAGGGGGAGGGCGTCGGGCCGATGCGCGAGGCGACGACGTCGCGTGCGAAGACGACGAACGCGCGGCTGCCGTAGCGCTCGACGTAGCTCTCGCCGCCGAGCGACCGTTCCGGGCTGGTCAGGTGCACCCAGCGGTCCGGGGAGGCCGACCAGTCGAAGGTGCCGCCGTCGACGACCACGCCGCCGAGCCCGGCACCGTGGCCGGAGAGGAACTTCGACGCCGAGTGGACGACGATGTCGGCGCCGTGGTCGACCGGACGCACGAGGTACGGCGTCGCGAGGGTGTTGTCGACGATGAGCGGCACACCCGCACGGTGCGCGGTGTCGGCGACGCCGGTGATGTCGAGGACGTCGTTCTTCGGGTTCGGGATCGTCTCGGCGAAGAAGGCCTTCGTGTTCGGGCGGACGAGTCGCGCCCATTCGTCGAGGTCGCGCTGGTCCGCGACGAAGTCGACCTCGATCCCGAGGCGTCCGAGGTTCTGCACGAGCAGGCCCTTGGTGCCCTCGTAGATGCTGCGCGCCGCGACGACGTGGTCGCCGGCCTGCAGGATGCCGAGGAACGCGACGGTGGCGGCGGCCTGCCCACTGCCCACCAGGATCGCCTCGACGCCGCGCTCGAGCAGCGCGACCCGGCGCTCGACGTCGGCGTTCGTGGGGTTGCCGAGCCGCGTGTAGGTGTAGCCGTCGTCGGTCCCGGCGAAGCGGTCGCGGGCCTGGTCGAAGTCGTCGAACAGGAAGCCCGAGGACATGTGGATCGCGGGGACCCTCGCACCGTGGCCCTGGTCGGGCTGGAACCCGCCGTGCACCTGCTCGGTCGCGAAACCGTGCGCCTCGTCCGTCACGGGACACCTCCTGCCGTCGTCGTGCCGGTACTCTCGCAGGCTTCCCTCCGCGGTTCCCGTTTGCGGCGTTCCGTTACGGCGGGTCCCGCGCACACCCGGTGCGGCCGGACTGGCAGGGTGGGGGCATGGTGGACGAGGACGCGACCCTGATCATCCGCGACGTGCGACCGTGGGGAGGGGAACGGGCCGACGTGGTCGTCACCGGCTCCCGCACCACCGCGGTCACACCCCCGGGCACCGTCCCGGCCGGCAGCGCGACCGAGGTGCAGGGTCGTGGGCAGCTCGCGCTCCCCGGGCTGGTGAACACGCACGCGCACGTCGACAAGAGCTGGTGGGGCCACCCGTGGGAGTCGTACGGCGGCGAGGGCGGGACCCAGGGCCGGATCGCCCACGAGCGCGCCCGACGTGACGCCCTCGGGATCCCGGGCGAGGCCGTCGCGACCAGGGTCCTGCGGGAGTCGCTCCGCACCGGCACCACCCGGGTGCGCACCCACGTGGACGTCGATCTCGGAGTGGGACTCCGGGGCATCGAGGCCGTCCGCGCCGCCGGTGCCGCGCTCGACGACGCGGTCGAGCTGTCGATCGTGGCGTTCCCGCAGGACGGCGTGCTCCGGCGCCCCGGCGTGCTCGACCTGCTGCGCCGTGCGGCGGAGGGCGGAGCGGAACACATCGGCGGCCTCGACCCGTCGCTCATCGACCGCGACCCCGTCGGCCAGCTCGACGGCCTGTTCGACATCGCCGCCGACACCGGGTGCGGGATCGACGTCCACCTGCACGAGCCCGCCGAGCTCGGGGCGTTCTCGTTCGACCTGGTCCTCGACCGCGTCGAGCGGCTCGGCATCGCGCCCGGCAGGGTCAACGTCGCGCACGGCTTCGCGATCGTCGACGTCGACCCGGTCCGGCGCCGCGACCTGCTCGCCCGGATGGCGGGCCTCGGGGTCACGATGACGACGGTCGCGCCGGTGCGCATGAAGCAGCTGCCGCTGCACGAGTTCGACGACGCGGGGGTGCGGTTCGGCTTCGGCACCGACGGTATCCGCGACCTGTGGAGCCCCTACGGCGACGGCGACCTGCTCGGCATCGCGTGGCAGTACGCGCGGGCCGGCGGGGTGGTGCGGGACGAGGACCTGGTGCGGGTGGTCGAGATCGCGTCGCGCGACGGCGCACGGTTCGTCACCGACGAGGAGCACGACATCGTCGCCGGTGCGCGTGCGGACGTCGTCCTGGTCGACGCGGAGAACCCGATGGACGCGCTGGTGCGCCGCGTGCCGCGGTCGCTCGTGGTGGCCGGTGGGCGGGTCGTCGACCCGGCGGAGCTGGCGCAGCACCCCTGGGAGTAGCGCGGTTCGCGCGGCGATCGCGACACCGCACTCGTCGATCGACGCGTGTCACGTCGGAAGGTGCGCGCGCACCGGACTGGAGGCGCGGGTCGGCGCCGACCCGCGCCTCCTGTCCGGTGTCAGTCGCGGTGCGCGACCGTGGCGACCACCGCGGCCAGGCGTGCGGGCAGCCCGGGCGCGAGGCCCTCGGGCAGTGCGTCGAGGGCGAACCACCGGACGTCGTCGCTCTCGTCGCTGACGGTGGTCGCCCGAGCGGGATCGACCACGGCGACGAAGCCGACGTCCCAGTGCGCGGCGCAGGCGAAGCCCCCGTGCAGGTCGTGCCGGTCGAGGTCGGCCACGGAGGCGTCGAGCAGGTCGAGGTCGGCGATGCCCGACTCCTCGCGGGCCTCGCGACGGGCGGCATCGGCGAGGTCGCGGTCACCCGGTTCGAGGTGTCCACCGAACTGCACCCAGAACCGGCCCTTGCGGTGCAGGCACAGCAGCACGCTCCCGAGGTCGGGCGAGAACACGAAGCACGACGCGGTGAGGTGCTCCGGGCCGCCGTCGCGTCGGAGTGCCGCGTCGCCGTGGGTCCGCACGAACGAGAGGAAGCGGTCGCGATCGGGTGCAGACGTGCCGGCGAGGGCAGCGGTGACGTCGTCGAGGTGCATCCTGCCATCGTTGCATCGGTCGTTGCGCGCGCGGGGGTGCGACAACGTCGATGTCGTACGACAGCGGGCTCGTCGTTGCCGCGCGTGCGCAACTGTTGCGCGCGCGGGGGTGCGACGACGTCGATGTCGTACGACAGCGACGATGTCGTTCGGAGTCGGCCAACAACCCGCCGCCCGCCGCCCGCGGACCGCCGCCGCCCGCGTCAGAACAGCGCGCGGACCCCGTCGGAGACGGTCGCCCACACCTCGAGCAGCGGACCGCGCGCGAGCCACACCGCGGCGGCGTTCCCGGCCACGAACAGCACGAACCAGACCGTCGCCGGCACCCGCATCTCGGCCGCGGCGATGTGGAAGTCGGTCTGCACACGCGCCCCGGTCGCGAGCCACCGGGCGACCTGCACCACCGATCGCAGCCCGTCCACGACGAAGAACGCCCCGACCGCGGCGACGACGAGCACGGTCGTCTCGGACGGGCGCAGGGCGACCCAGAGCGCGAGCGCGTCGAAGCCGAGGACCACGAGGATCCCGAACCAGTTCCGCACGAACGCGAGCGCGACGAGCCCCACGACGCCGAGGACCACGACGGGCACCCACCTCGACCCGTGCAGCACCCCGGTCACGAGCAGCACGCCGGCCCAGAGCGGCGCGCTGTAGCCGGCGTACAGGTTGACGATCCGCACGAGCCACCGGATCGCACCGGGGACGCGCCCGAGCTGGACCCAGGCCTCGCCCGAGCCGTCCGGGTGCAGCTCGATGCGCTGGATGCGTCCGCCGAACGGCACGACGACGACGGCGTGCCCGACCTCGTGCGCGATCGTCGCGGCGATGCGCGCCACCCGGCCGACGAACGGCACGAACGGCAGGACCGCGCCCACGAGGAGCGCGACGACGACGAGGGGTGGGGCTGCGGTGGTCAAGGGACCAGGATCGCAGCACCGTCCGTGACGAACCCGGCAAGACCCTGGGGGAGCAACGACGGCACCAGCGTCGCGGCGATCACGATGACCGTCGCGACGATGGCGAGCGCCGTGAGGACGGCGAGGAACACCGTCAGGCGGTTGAAGCGCGTGTGCCTGGCTATTCGACCGTCACCGACTTGGCGAGGTTCCTCGGCTTGTCCACGTCGCACCCCAGCTGGAGCGCGAGTTCGCGGGCGAGCATCTGCAGCGGGACGACGGCCTCGAGCGGACCCCACGGTGCGGTCGCGCGACCCCAGGCGAGGTCGCCGACGATGCGACGGCCGAGTGCGGGGATGTCCGACCCCTCGCCGCCGATCGTGATGACGAACCCGCCGCGGGCACGGACCTCGGCGATGTTCGCCTGCAGTCGGTGGTCGCCGTGGTCGATGACGACGACCGGGGTCCCCTCGTCGACGAGGGCGAGCGGGCCGTGCTTCAGCTCGCCGGCCGGGTAGGCCTCGGCCCAGCGGTAGCTGAGCTCCTTGAGCTTGAGCGCGCCCTCGGCCGCGTAGGGCAGCCCGGCGCCGCGGCCGAGGAAGAGGAAGCCGGTCGCGTCCTTGACGCTCGAGACGAGCAGCGGGATGCGGTCGGCGGCGATCGCGGCGGCGTGGTCGATGCGGGCGGGGAGGTCGGAGAGCTCGCCGACGAGCGCGGCCGCGCGTTCGCCGTCGATCCGACCCGAGGCGACGAGCGCGGAGATCACCGCGGCGACGCCGACGACGACCTGCGCGGTGAACGTCTTCGTCGCGGCGACACCGATCTCCGGGCCGGCGTGGCAGTCGAGCACGGCGTCCGCCCGGCGGGCCAGGGACGAGTGCACGTTGTTCGTGAGGGCGAGCACCGGGTGCCGGTCCTCGAAGCGGTCGAGCGCGCGGAGGACGTCGGCGGTCTCGCCGGACTGGCTGATGGCGACCACGAGCGTGTCCGGGCCGAGCACCGCCTGGTCGGCCTCGCTCGCGACGACGATGTCCGTCGGCACGCCGCCGATGCCGCGCAGCGCGGTGGCGATCACCTGCCCGGCGTTGAGCGAGGTGCCGCACGCGACGATCGCCAGTCGGTGGAACCCGGGGAGCCCCAGGCCGACCCACATGCTGCCGTCGGCGGCCCGGCGGGCGACCCGGTCGAGGATCGAGGCGACGACCTCGGGCTGCTCCTCGATCTCCTTCGCCATGTGGTCCGGGTGGTCGCCGAGGTCGAGCGCGGTCGCGGCGAACGGGGACGGCGTCGGGAAGGGCACGGGGACCGTGACGCCGGAGGACGACCACGTCCAGGCCTCGCCGAGTTCGACGACGTCGCCGTCGCGGAGTGCCACGAAGGTCTCGCACCACTCGGCGATCGCACCGATGTCGCTCGCCACGAAGTCGCCGCGGGCGGACCGTGCGACGACGAGGGGGGAGCGCTCGGCGGCGACGACCATGCGGCCGTCCCGGGCGTCGAGCACCACGATCGCCCACGAGCCCTCGAGCTGCGCCGCCGCGATCTGCACCGCGAGCATGAGGTCCGGGTCCACCGCGAGCGCCCGCTCGACGAGGTGCGCGATGACCTCGGAGTCGACGTCCGACGAGAACACGTGGCCCTGGCGCTCGAGCGTCGCACGGAGCCGGTCGGCGTTCTCGACGATGCCGTTGTGCACGATGCTGATCCGTCCGGAGCAGTCGGCGTGCGGGTGCGCGTTCGCCTCGCGGACCACACCGTGCGTCGCCCACCGGGTGTGCCCGATGCCGACCCCCGTCAGCGCGTCGCCGGAGCGTGCGGCGACGAGCGTGCGCAGGTCACCGACGCGCGACACGGACCGGATGGTCTCGGTGCCGCCGTGGGCGGTCCGGACGGCGATGCCCGCCGAGTCGTACCCGCGGTACTCGAGTCGTTCGAGTCCGTCGAGCAGGTAGGGGGACGCGTCGTCGGTGACGCGGGCCGCGATGATGCCGCACATCTGGTTTCCCTTCGGGTGGGAGGAGCAGCTCGGGTGGGGGAGGGAGGAGCCTTGCGGCACCGACCGCCGTCGGGTCTGCCGTGCGTCCGGTCCGCCGGCCCGGGCCGCCGCCCGTCCTCGGATCAGGCGAGGACGGACGACGGCGTTCGTGGGCCGACGGTTCGGGTACCGGACGGGGTACCACGGGCGGGCTCCCGGAGGAGCACGGCGGTCGGTGCACGAGAAGCATCACCCGCCGGTCGGTGACACGGCAACGGTCGTCGCCCGCTCTTGCGGTTCACCGCGAGCGGTCCCCCGTTCGGAGGACAGGGCGTGCGGAGTCCCGCAACCCGCATCCACTGCCCGCACCGACGACGAACGGGAGGCGCGGTGCCAGCTGGCACCGCGCCTCCCGTCCGGTGGTGGGTCGCGTCTCGACTACGTGAGCAGCGCGACCAGGTGCGAACGCGAGCGCGCTCCCACCTTGCGGTAGATCTGCGTCAGCCGCAGCTCCACCGTCCGCTGCGACATGAAGAGCGACGAGGCGATCTCGCGGTTGCGGTACCCCTCCGTCACCTTCTGCACGACGGCGCGCTCCTCCGCGGTGAGCGAGGTGAGCACCGCCGAGGCGTCCGGCGCGCTGCGCGGCGTCCCGGGCATCTGCGCGGACAACACCGGACCGGACCGGAGCGACGTCGGCGAGCCGAAGACCGGCATCGCGACCGTCGCGGCCGGGGTGGCCAGCGGACGCCGGAGCCCCGCCGCCTCGTACGCCGCCGCGGCGGCCGCACCGAGGCGCGGACGCTCCGTCGGGGTCCCCACGGCAGCGAGCGCCGCGAAGGTCCGTGCACGTTCGAACTGCGAGTCGTGCGGCTGGAACAGCTCCAGTGCACGGCGACGCGCGGTGTCACGGGTGGTGTCGTCCGCGACGAGCGCGAGGCTCCGCGCCAGGACGAGGGCGCCCCAGCGCGACGGGCGGGCGTGGTGGTCCGCCGCGAGCCGTGCGGCGATCGCCCGGGCGTCGTCGATCCGGTCGAGGCGCGAGTACGCCTCCACCAGGTCGCCGAGGTGCCGGAGCACCGCCGGGTTCCGCAGCGAGCGACCGATGGCGTCCGCCGCCTCGAGCGAGGCCGCGGCCTCGTCGAGCCGACCGTCGAGCAGCAGGACCCGACCGCGCAGGGCGTGCAGCTTGGCGGTCGCACCCCACAGACGGTTCGTGGAACGCTGCGCGAGGCACCGGTCGAGGACCTCGAGTGCCTCGGGGGAGCGCCCCTCGGCGAAGTGCCGCCAGGCGAGCGCGATGGCACGGGACGGCTCACGGAGCCGCTCGACCACCGATGACCCGGCTTCCCACACGTCGATCGCGCGGAGCGCCTGCCGGAAGTTCCCGGAGCGCACCTCGTTCTCGGCGGACAGGTAGCGGGCGGCCTCGGTCCAGACCGGCATGGCCTCCTGTCCCCGGGCGAGGACGAGGGCGAACACGCGGCGGGCGCTGCGGTACCGCTCGGCGATGCTCAACGCGTGGGCGAGGAGCAGCAGTGCCGGGTCGGACATGCCCACCAGCGTCGTGGTGGAGAGCCCGTCGTGCAGCGCCGTGTCGGCCGGGAGGGTCCCGTCGACCGCGGCGATGAGCTCGTGCGCGGTCTCCGTGATCTCCAGGGTGTGCTGCGACGCGGACCGCTTGAGCGGCTCCGCCCGGGCGAGGAGGTCCCTGGCGTGGTCGAGCTCCCAGGCCTCGGCCCGGAAGCACGCGACCATCGCGAGGAGCCCACCGAGTGCGTCCGCCTCGGCGGCGTTCTCGGGGTCGACCGGCACGAGGAGCTCGTCCGCGTGCACGGCGTCGCCGCTGAGGTACTGCACCGAGTACGACAGACGGAGCCGACGGGTCTCGTCCGCCGTGGAGCGGAACGGCCGGATCGCGGCGAGGTACCGCGCGGCGAAGCCGAGCAGCCGGTTCGCCAGCAGGGCCTCGGCGACACCGAGGAGCGCAGCGTGCTCGTCCTCGTGCCCCGAACCGATGTGCAGGGCGCGCTCGGTGAGCACGACCGCGGCCTGGGCGTTGCCGTCCACCACGTACGAGCGGGCTGCACGGAGCAGCGCGACCACGTCCGGGACGTCGTCGACGAAGCTGCGGTGCCACGCGGCCGCACGTGGGTCGGACTCGGCGCTCGCCGCGGCGAGTTCCGTGTGCGCGGCCCGACGGTCCCGTGCCGGCATCCGCCAGTACAGCGCGGAACGGACCAGGGGATCGCGGACCGAGACGGTCTGACCCTTGACGGTCGTGAGTCCGGCGTGTGCCAGGTCGTCGAGCTCGTCGCGGTCCCAACCGGTGGTCTTCGCCACGGGGACGAGGGCCAACCGCGCCAGGACGTCCAGATCGCGTCCTGCTGCGGAACCGAGCACCAGGGCCGCGATGGCCTCGGTGGTCGGGGTCGGTCGGAGCGGCAGCACGAGCGGCTCGGAGCCGTTCAGCTGCTCGCGACTGAGCACGGCGAGCTGCTCGCGCAGTGCGCCGGGGTTGCCACCGGTCTCCTCGGCGAGGACGGCGAGGACACCCTCGTTCGCCTCTTCCGGAGCCATGTCACGGGCGAGCACGAGTGCTTCGTCCGAGGGCAGCGGTTCGATCCGGAGCGTCGGCAGGGCCGCGAGCGGTCCCGCCGGCGGCACGGTGCGGACCGTGGCGACGACGCGCAGTGCGGTGCCGGCGAGCCGCGACGCGAGGAACGCGATGAGCTCCTGGCTCTCCACGTCCATGCGGTCGAGGTCGTCGATCAGCACGAGCGTCGGCGGCAGGGTGAGGGCGTGCACGGCGTCGAGGAAGTCGTGCGCCGCCGCCAGCCCCGGCGTCTGCCGGTCGACGGGTGCGCTCCCCTGGAGGAGGTGCGCGATGTGGGCCGTCGCACGGGGATCGTCGAGTGCGGTGAAGAGCGAGGTCACGCCGGCCAGGGGCCAGTGGGACTCACTCCCGTTCACTCCGACGCGTACGACGGGGAGGGAGACGCGGTTGGACACCGCGTCGAGGACGCTGCTGCGTCCGGAACCAGGGTCGCCGACGACGACCATCGCGGACTCACGAGGGAGTACAGCGAGGGTCGCGATCCGGTCGACCTCGAGACGGCGACCGGTGAGTGCCATGACTCACCGGCCTCCGGGCCCGGAAGCGGATGCAACGGAGGAGAGGGACCGGTCGGAGGCACGGCGGGTGACCGCGCGCAGAGCCGGACGTGGGGCACGCAGGGAAGAACGCGTGCCGGAGCTGTCGGAAACGGAATGCGGATGACGAGTGAGGGTGCACTCGGTTCCGCTCGGGAACGATGAAGTCATCGTCTGTATCACCCCTCGGGTTAGGGTCTTCGGACGAAGCACGACCGGTCTGGCATCCCGTTCGGAGCTAGGGACTCCGAAGCGGCACCTGACCTGTCGCCTGAAAGCAAGATAACTCAGGTTCTGGCTCGGATGGCCGGTCTCCGCAATCCGATGTCCACCCTCGGTGTCCCCAGTCCGGGGGGCCACGTGCCCCCCTCGGGGGGCGTTCCGGGATCGGCTGCGGCGATTCGTGGTACGAAAACGGGGTACAGCCGGTGTCCGCCGCAGGGCCGACCCGCTGGGTGGGTGCGTCGGTCGAGTGTTCGTGCCGACTCGGAACGACAACGCCGATGTCGGACGACGTCGACGGTGTCGCTTCCGCGCGGCCGCAACGGTTGCGCGCGGGACTGCGACGAGGCCGCTGTCGTACGACGTCGACGATGTCGCACCGCGGCGCGTGCAACAGTTGCACGCGCCGGGCGTTCGGGGCCGTCAGCGGCGGATGACCTCGACCACGGCGTCGTGCACGAGTCCGTTCGTCGCGAGGGCGCTGCCGTGCCAGGGCCCGGGATCGCCGTCGAGCGAGGTGAACCGGCCCCCGGCCTCCTCGACGATCGGCACGAGCGCCGCCATGTCCCACGGCTTGAGGTCGGGCTCGCCGGCGACGTCGAGGACGCCCTCGGCCACGAGCATGTACGACCACATGTCGCCGTAGGCCCGGGTGCGCCAGACCCGACGGGAGAGCGTCACGAGGGCGTCCAGGCGGTCGTCGTCGTCCCACTGCTGGATGCTGTTGTAGCTCAGGCTGGCCTCGGCCAGCGAGTCGACGCCGGAGACGTGCAGGGGACCGTCGAAGGAGTGCGCGCCGAGCCCCTCGGCCGCCCACCAGCGCTTGCCGAGGGCGGGTGCGCTCACGACGCCGAGGACCGGGCGCCCGTCCACCGCGAGCGCGATGAGGGTGGCCCAGACCGGGACGCCGCGGAGGTAGTTCGCGGTGCCGTCGATGGGGTCGACCACCCACTGGCGGTGGCCCTCGCTGACGGCCTCGGCGCCGGTGTCCGCGGTGGTCTCCTCGCCGAGGAAGGCGTCGTCGGGACGCTCGGCGCCCAGCCGCTCGCGGAGCGCTCGTTCGACCGCCTGGTCGGCGTCGGTGACGTGCGTACTGTCGGCCTTCTTCGACACGTGCAGGTCGGCGGCGCGGAACCGCTCGAGGCTGATCGCGTCGGCGGTGTCGGCGAGGGAGCGGGCGAAGTCCAGGTCGGCGCTGAGGTCCACGGTCGCCAGCGTAGCGGGGGCTACGCCGCCACGACCTCTTCCTCCTCGAGGGCGGTGACCTCGCGCTCGCGGGCGATGCGGGCCCGGCGGGCGACGAGACCGTGCACGACGACGCAGAGCAGCACGGCCGCGGCGAGCCACAGCGCCAGCACGAGCGACGACCGACCGAGCGAGGCGCCCGGGAAGTACTGCAGGTCCTGCGCAGCCTGGAGCCAGGCGGCACCGCTCCAGAACGTGTTGAGGCCGGCGAAGAACCCCGGCTGGAACGCCGGCTGGAAGATGCCACCGGACGACGTGAAGTTCAGCATCACGAACAGCATCGTGAGGATCGGCGTCGTCCACCGGCCGAGCAGCGGGTGGAGGCCGACCCCGAGCGCGACGATGATCGCGTCGTACATCCAGGCGAACAGGAAGATCTCCCACCGGTTCGTCGTGATGATGCCGTACAGCGGACCGGCGATGAGGATGCCGATGCCCGCGACCACTCCGGCCGTCGCGAGGCCGGTGACGGCGGTCCACAGCGGTCGCAGCCGGGTGGCGAAGGCGGCCACCGCGATCGCGGACGCGTAGCCGCCGACGCTCAGGGCGACGAGCAGGAAGAACAGGCCCTGTCCGGTGGTGTCCTCGTCGCCGGAGGGCACGACGTCCTGCACCGTGAAGGGCAGGTGCGACCGGTAGGCGATCGGCATGAAGATCTTCTGGGCCGCGCTCGCGGTGGTCTCCGACGCCGCGGTCGAGACGTAGAGCGTCGCCCCGGTCGCGGTCGGTGCGTAGACGGCGGCGAGGTCGCGGTCGCGGACCTGGCGCTCGGCCTCGGCGGTGGAGGACACGACGTGGGTGACGAGGGCGCCGTCCGACTCGTCCGTGACGGTCTGCGCGAACACCTGGGTCGCCGCACCCTGTCCGACGATGCCGACCGGGAGGTCGTGCGGCGTCGGGGCGTGGAAGGCGCCGAGGTAGGCGAGACCCATGCCGATCGCGAGGAAGAGGGGCACGAGGATGTGCGAGCCGAAGCTCAGCAGGGTGCGACCGAGGCCCTGCGGACGGAGCGCCGACGGGCCGTTCGGCTGACGCGGGGCCCTGGAGGCCCGAGGCGCGGCGTGCGAGTGGGTGTGGGGGGAGGTGGTGTGCACGTGCGACGTCGTTGTCGTCATGGGGGAGGACGGGGCGTCGACGGCGGGGGTCGGCGCAAAGTTGTACTTTGCAACTTCAGACACGAATGGCAACTGTACAACGTCGGTGCACACCTGTCGACCCAGGTACCGCAGCGCACGGTGCGGGGCCGGCGCCGGAGTGTGCGAGCCTCCGCACACCGTGGGAGGGCGCCGGCGTCCCACCGAGCGCGGAACCTCGCACACTGCGCGAGGCGCGAGGCGCGAGGCGCGAGGCACGTCGGCGCCCCGCGCTACTCCGTGCCCGGGTCCTCGGCGCCCATGCCGGTCAGCAGCGCCCGGAACGAGTCGAGCCGCTCGACCCCGGTCGACCCGAGCTCGCCGGCCTGCACCCGGTCGACGATCTCCCAGTCGTGCGCCTGGGAGAGGGGGATCCCGTCCGCCGGCTCGCGGACGGGCACGGCGTGCGAGGCGAAGGCACGGAAGACGTTCGCCGGGTCGACGTGTCCGAGCCCGAACGACCGGACACCCGGGGTGTCGATGATCCACCCGCCGTCCCGCACCTGCAGCGCGATCGACGACGACGAGGTGTGCCGTCCCCGACCGGTCACCGAGTTGACGACCCCGGTGGCCCGGGAGGAACCGGTCAGCGCGTTCACGAGCGTCGACTTCCCGACGCCCGAGTGCCCGACGGTCACGGTCACCTTGTCGTCGAGGACCTCGTGCAGGGCGTCGAACGGCACGTCGTCGGAGCGGCTCGTCACGATGCGCAGGTCGAGGCAGGCGAAGTGCGCGAGGAACTCGGTGGGATCGGCGAGGTCGGTCTTCGTGATGCAGAGGATCGGGTCGAGGCCGGCGTCGAACGCCGCCACGAGGTACCGGTCGATCAGTCGGGTGCGCGGCTCGGGGTCGGCGGCGGCCACGACGATGAGCATCTGGTCGGCGTTCGCCACGATGACGCGCTCGACCTCGTCGGTGTCGTCGGCGCTCCGGCGCAGCAGCGTGGTGCGCTCGGCGACCTTCACGATGCGCGCGAGGGAGCCCGGTTCGCCGGAGACGTCGCCGGCGAGGTGGACCGTGTCGCCGGTGACGACGGACTTCTTCCCCAGCTCGCGGGCCTTCGTGGCCGTGATGACCCGGTCCCCGACGAGCACGCCGAAGCGCCCGCGGTCGACGTTCGTCACCCACCCGGTGGGGGCGTCCTCGTACGTCGGACGGACCTTCGTGCGGGGGCGGTTGCCCTTCGGGTTGGGTCGGACCCGGACGCTCGACTCGTCGTACTGCCCGTACGGCTCGTCCGCGTCCGAGTCGTCACCGTCGACGTCGTCCCACCAGCTCATCGCGTCAGACCCCTTCGTCGCCGGTCGCGACCAGGGCCGCCCACAGCTCGGGGAACTGCGGCAGCGTCTTCGCGGTCGAGCCGATGTCGTCGACGGCGACGCCGTCGACGACGAGACCCACGACCGCGCCGGCCGTCGCCATCCGGTGGTCGTCGTACGCGGCCCAGTCGCCGCCGTGGAGCGCGGCAGGCTCGATGCGGAGGCCGTCGTCGAGTTCGTGCACCGCGCCTCCCGAACGGTTGACGTCCGACGCGAGCGCGGCGAGACGGTCCGTCTCGTGCCCGCGGAGGTGGCCGATCCCGGTGATCTCGGACGGGCCGTCGGCCAGGGCCGCCAACGCGACCAGGGCAGGCGCGAGCTCGCCGCCGCGGCTGAGGTCGAGTTCGAGACCCGGGAGGGAGGCGCCACCCCGGACCCCGACGCCGCCGTCGAAGACGAGGTCGTCGCCGTCCCGCGTGACGGTCGCGCCCCACAGGGGGAGGAGCCGCTCGAGGTCGGCGCCGACCTGGGTCGTCGCCCTCGGCCAGGTGCGGATGCGGACGGAGCCGCCGGCGACGAGCGCCGCCACGGCGAACGGCGCGGCGTTCGACAGGTCGGGTTCGATGGTGACGTCGCGAGCGGCGATCGGACCGGGGTGCACGACCCACTCGCCGACCGCGGGCTCGTCGACCCGGACGCCGCGGGCACGGAGGGCGGCGACGGTCATCTCGATGTGCGGCATGCTCGGCAGGCGCTCGCCGACGTGCGTGAGGTGCAGGCCCTCGTCGAAGCGCGGGGCGGAGAGTAGGAGCCCGGAGACGAACTGCGACGAGGCGGACGCGTCGATCGAGAGCGATCCGCCGCGGACCGAGCCGGTGCCGGTGAACGAGAACGGCATCGCGCCGCCGCCGTCGTCGGTGACGTCCACGCCGAGGTCGACGAGCGCCTGGATGATGGCGTGCATCGGCCGCTTGCGGGCGTACGGGTCGCCGTCGACCGTGACCGGCCCGACCGCGAGGGCGGCGAGGGGCGGCAGGAAGCGCATCACAGTGCCGGCGAGTCCGCAGTCCACCCGGACGTCGCCGTGCATCGGCGCCGGCGTGATGCGGAGGTCGGGGCCGTACGGGTTCGGGGCTGCGCCGGGCGCCGGCGGGACCTCGTCGATCCCGACGCCGAGCTGCCGGAGCGCCTCGACCATGAGCGCCGAGTCGCGCGAGTGCAGCGGCAGCCGGATGGTCGACGGACCGTCGGCGAGGGCGGCGAGCACGAGCTCGCGGTTGGTGAGCGACTTCGACCCGGGCAGCGACACGTCGCCGTGCAGCGGACCCCGCGCGAGCGGGGCGATCCAGGGCTCGGTCCGGGACTGGGAATGCGTCGTGACTGCCATCGGTTCACAAGGGTACTGAACGCACCGGGAGGATCAGTGGCGACAGCGACACTCGCACGACCGCGGACGACTCTGCCCGCCGTGCCGACGACGCTCGGGAGCACCGTCGGCCTAGACTCGACGGCGATGACGACCGACGAACCGCACGCAGCACCGCACGACCTGGTCGAGGAGACCGAGGCGCAGCTCGACGTGGTGTCCGAAGAAGCAGCACTGCGCGAGGACGAGGCCAGCGACGACGAGGCCGGCGACGACGAGGCCACCGCGGTCGACGTCGTCGACGCGAAGACCGTCTCCGAGGCCGAGCTCCGTTCCCTCTTCGAGGACCAGGCGCTGCCCTTCATGGACCAGCTCTACGGCGCCGCGATGCGGATGACCCGCAACCCGGCCGACGCGTCCGACCTCGTGCAGGAGACGTTCGTCAAGGCCTTCGCTGCGTTCCGCCAGTTCAAGCAGGGCACGAACCTCAAGGCCTGGCTGTACCGCATCCTCACGAACACGTTCATCAACACGTACCGCAAGAACCAGCGCAACCCGTACCAGGGCACGATCGACGAGCTCGAGGACTGGCAGCTCGGTGGCGCGGAGAGCGTGACGCAGTCGATCTCGGCGCGCTCTGCCGAGGCCGACGCCATCGACCACCTGCCGTCCTCCGCCGTGAAGGACGCGCTGCAGGCCATCCCCGAGGACTTCCGGATGGCCGTCTACTTCGCCGATGTCGAGGGGTTCTCCTACCAGGAGATCGCCGACATCATGAAGACCCCCGTGGGGACGGTCATGAGCCGCCTCCACCGTGGCCGCCGGCTCCTCCGCGGGCTCCTGGCCGACCACGCACGTGAGACCGGCATCGTCCCGGACGCAGCGTCGACGGCGACGATGCGCGGACGAGGCCGGAAGGTTGCCGCGGCGTCGAGCCGCGTCGAAGGGAAGGAAGCGCGATGAGCGGCTGCGACTGCTCGAAGGCGAAGGCCGAGCTCGAGGAGTTCCTGCACGGGGAGCTCTGCCGCGAGGACGCGGCGGACATCCGTGAGCACATGGACGACTGCGAGGACTGCACGACCGAGCACCGCGTCGGCGTCGTCCTCATCGAGACGGTCCGTCGCGCGTGCAAGGAGACGGCACCCGAGGAACTCCGCACCGAGATCCTCGCCCGCATCCGCCTGGAGCAGGCCACCCACTGAACGTCCTGGCAGCCGTCGTCACACGCACGGGGCTGTCGGTAGTGTCGCGGGCATGACCCTCTCCGTCGAGTCGATCACCACCTGGTCCGACACGGACGTCGCCGACGTCGCCGCCCTCGTCCGACTGCTCGGCCACGAGGTCGACGACGCCGCCATGCGCGCCCGCCTCGAACGGCTCACGCCCGAGGCCGGACACCGCACCTGGGTGGTGCGGGACGACGACGGTCGTGCGATCGCGGTCGCCGGCGCGCAGGTCACGTGGGCGTACGCGAGCGACGAGCCGACGGCGCAGCTGCTGCTGATGGTGGTCGACGAGTCGGCCAGGAGGCTCGGCACCGGTTCGGCGCTCATCGGCACGTTCGAAGCATGGGCGGTCGAGCAGGGCGCGCGTCGCCTCAGCGCCGTCAGCGCTGCGGCCACGGACAGCGCGCACCGGTTCTACCAGAAGCGCGGGTACCACGACGCCGGGGTGCGCTACACGAAGATCGCGTAGCGCACCCCGCGTCGGGCGTCAGCCCAGCGCTCGCGTGATGACGTCGGTCGCTTCCTGTGCGGAGCGCTTCGACGAACCCGTGGCCGGCGCGGCACTCGCCGGACGGGCGGCGACCGACAGCGGTCGACCGTCGAGGTGCGGCGACAGGTTCATGCACACGAACGGCCAGGCGCCCTGGTTCTCCGGCTCTTCCTGCGCCCACACGACGTCGGCGCCCGGGTAGCCCGCGAGCACCTGGAGGATCTGCTCGAGGGGGAGCGGGGCGAGCTGCTCGAGCCGGACGAGGGCGACGTCGGCGGCGCCGCGCTTGTCGAGCTCGGCGCGCAGGTCGTGGTGCACCTTGCCGGAGTGCAGGACCACCCGGCGCACCGCCGACTTGTCGGTCACGCGGTCGTCGTCGAGGACCTCGGAGAAGGTGCCGCTCGTGAACGCGTCCACCGGGCTCGTCGCCTGGCGGAGGCGCAGCATCGCCTTCGGGGAGAACACGATGAGCGGCTTCTGCGGCCGCTCCCACGCCTGGCGTCGCAGCAGGTGGAAGTACGACGCCGGGGTCGACGGCCGGGCCACCACCATGTTGTCCTCGGCGCAGAGCTGCAGGTACCGCTCGATGCGCGCCGACGAGTGGTCCGGTCCCTGGCCCTCGTAGCCGTGGGGGAGCAGGAGCACGAGGCCCGAGCGCTGTCCCCACTTCTGCTCGGCGGAGGAGATGAACTCGTCGATGACGGTCTGGGCGCCGTTCGCGAAGTCGCCGAACTGCGCCTCCCACAGGACGAGGGCCTCGGGACGCTCGACCGAGTAGCCGTACTCGAACGCCATCGCCGCGTACTCGCTGAGCAGCGAGTCGTAGATGTACAGGCGGGCCTGGTCCTCGGTGAGGTTCGCGAGGGGCAGCCACTCCTGGCCGTTCACACGGTCGTGGAAGACGGCCTGGCGCTGCACGAAGGTGCCACGGCGGGCGTCCTGCCCAGCGAGGCGGACCGGCTTGCCCTCGACGAGGATCGACCCGATGGCCATGAGCTCCGCCATCGCCCAGTCGACGCCGCCGTTGCGGGTCATGTCGGTGCGCTTGGACAGGAGCTGCTGGAGCTTCGGGTGCACCTGGAAGCCCGCGGGCGGGTTGCTGTGCGCGTCGCCGATGGCCCGGACGAGTTCCTCGGACACGGCGGTCTCGTGCACCTCGACCTCGGAGTCGTCGCGCTGCGCTGCCGGTCGTTCGAGGCCCTGCACGGCGCCGTCGTCGTCGACCGTGATGACCGGGATCGTGCCGGTCTGCGCCTCGTGCGTCTCCGCGAAGGCGCGTTCCAGGCGGTCCTGGAAGTCGCGGTGCGCCTCGTCGTACTCCTCTTGCGTGATGTCGCCGCGGCCGACGAGGGCCTCGGTGTAGAGGGTGCGGACGGAGCGCTTCGCCTCGATGAGGTTGTACATGAGCGGCTGCGTCATCGACGGGTCGTCGCCCTCGTTGTGTCCGCGGCGGCGGTAGCAGATGAGGTCGATGACGACGTCGCGGTGGAACTCCTCGCGGTAGGCGAAGGCGAGCTCGGCGACGCGGGCGACGGCCTCGGGGTCGTCCCCGTTCACGTGGAAGATCGGCGCCTGGATCGTCTTCGCCACGTCGGTGGAGTACACCGAGCTGCGGGCCGACTCCGGCGGGGTGGTGAACCCGACCTGGTTGTTGATCACGAGGTGCACGGTGCCGCCGGTGCGGTAGCCGCGCAGCTGCGACATCTGCAGGGTCTCGACCACGACGCCCTGACCGGCCATCGCAGCGTCGCCGTGGACCAGCACGGGCAGGACGCCGAACGTGCCGGGGGCCTGCCGGTCCTGCTTCGCGCGGACGATGCCCTCGAGCACGCCGTCGACGGCCTCGAGGTGGGACGGGTTCGCGGCGATCGTCACCGGGATGGCGGTGCCGTCGCTGGCACGGAACACGCCCTCGGTGCCGACGTGGTACTTCACGTCGCCCGATCCCTGGCCCGAGACGGCGCCGGGGAGCGACGACCCCTCGAACTCGCGGAAGATCTGGCCGTAGGTCTTGCCGGCGATGTTCGTCAGCACGTTGAGCCGCCCGCGGTGGGCCATGCCGATCGCGACTTCTTCGAGGCCGGCGGTCGCCGCGCGCTGGATGAGCGAGTCGAGGAACGCGATGGTGGACTCGCCGCCCTCGAGCGAGAAGCGCTTCTGGCCGACGTACTTCGTCTGCAGGAAGGTCTCGAACGCCTCGGCCTCGTTGAGCTTGCCGAGGACCCGGAGCTGGTCGTCCTTCGACGGCTTCGAGTACGGGACCTCGATGTGGGCCTGCACCCAGCGACGCTGTTCCGGGTCCTGGATGTGCATGTACTCGATGCCGACCGTGCGGCAGTAGGCGTCGCGGAGGATCCCGAGCACGTCGCGCAGCGGGGCGTTCGTCGTGCCGGCGAGCCCGCCGGTGACGAACTCGCGGTCGAGGTCCCAGAAGGTCAGCCCGTGGCTCTCGATCTCGAGGTCGGGGTGGGTGCGCTGCCGGTACTCGAGCGGGTCGATGTCCGCCATGAGGTGCCCGCGGACACGGAAGCTGTTGATGAGCTCCTGCACACGCGCCGTCTTGTTCACCCGGTGCGCGAGGTCGACGTTGATGTCGTTCGCCCACTGGATCGGCTTGTACGGGATCCGGAGCGCCGCGAAGATGCCCTCGTAGAAGCCGTGCTCGCCGATGAGTCGCTCGTGCACCTTCTTGAGGTACTCGCCCGACCCCGCACCCTGGATGACGCGGTGGTCGTAGGTGCTCGTCAGCGTGATGGTCTTGCCGATGCCGAGCTCGACGAGGGTCTTCGCCGCCGAGCCCTGGAACTGCGCCGGGTACTCCAGGGCACCGGCGCCGATGATGGCACCCTGCCCCTTCGTCAGGCGCGGCACCGAGTGGACCGTGCCGATGCCGCCCGGGTTCGTCAGCGAGATCGTGGTGCCCTGGAAGTCGGCCGGCGTGAGCTTGTTGTCACGGGCGCGCTTGACGAGGTCCTCGTAGGCGGAGAGGAACTGGCCGAACGTCAGGGTCTCGGCGCGCTTGATGCTCGGGACGAGCAGGGAGCGCGAGCCGTCCTTCTTCGGGACGTCGATCGCGATGCCGAGGTTGACGTGCGCGGGGGCCACCACGAAGGGCTTGCCGTCGCGCTCCTCGTAGAAGACGTTCTGACTCGGGAAGTCCTTGAGCGCCTGCACCATCGCCCACCCGATGAGGTGCGTGAACGAGATCTTGCCGCCGCGGGCCCGACGCAGGTGGTTGTTCACGACGATGCGGTTGTCGATCATCAGCTTCGCCGGGATCGTCCGCACGCTCGTCGCGGTCGGCACCGTGAGCGAGGCGTCCATGTTCGAGGCGAGCGTCTTCGCCATGCCCCGGAGCGGGGTCGCCACGTCCTCGTGGGTCTCCTCGTGGTCGTCGGCTTCGTCGTTGGCCTCGGCCGGGATCGGCTGCGGCGTGGGCTGGCGCGACGTGGTCTTCGCCTGGATCGGCCCGGACTTCGCCTCGCCGGGGGCGTCACCGGTCGCGGGCTGCTGGGTCGTGGACTGCTGCTGCTCGGAGGCGGCCGGAGCAGCGGGGGCGGAGGGGGACGGAGCCGGCGCGGACGCGTCGCCACCCTGCGTGCGGTGGTAGCTCTCGAGGACCGGCCACCAGGACTTGTCGACGGACTCCTTGTCGGCGACGAACTGCTCGTAGAGCTCGTCGACGAGCCACTCGTTCGCCCCGAATTCGCCCGCGGTCTCGTCCGTTCCGGTCAGATGGCTCGACACAGCCGATCGCCCACTCTCCGTCGATAGATGCTCGTGTGTGTCGTGCGTAGCAACCCTGCCTCGCACAGGTCCCAAGCCTAGCCGCTCGCAGATGACCGTTCGGTGTCAGGCGGAGGCGGGTCGCGCCTCCCGACCGGGTGTCGCGCGTGTCGCACCGGAGGCGTGCCGAGCCGCCCAGACCGGCCACCCTGGGGAGCCGTACAGTGGGGCCCATGAGGTTCTACGAGACGCGGCCGACACACGACCTGACCTACTCCGACGTCTTCCTCGTCCCCAGCCGGTCGGCGGTGACGAGCCGGTTCGACGTGGACCTCTCGGCGAACGACGGATCCGGTGCGACCATCCCGATCGTCAGCGCCAACATGAACTCGGTCACCGGGCCGCGCCTCGCCGCGACGCTCGCCCGACGCGGCGGCCTGGGCGTCCTGCCGCAGGACATGCACCTGCAGGACCTCGACGCCGCGATCCGCTGGGTCAAGGACCAGCCGGTCGACTTCGACACCGCCTACGACATGGGCGCGCACACCACCGTCGCCGAGGCCCTCGAGCAGCTCCTGCCCGTCGCCGGACGGGGCGTGGTCGTCCGCGACGCCGCCGGCGAGTACCTCGGCTGCGTCCCCGCCGGGCGCCTCGGCGACGCGGGTCCCGACGCCACGCTCGGCGACCTGCTGCACGGCGCCTCCACCGCGATCGACGCCGAGGACGCCGGCACGCCCCGGCACGTGTACGACGTGCTGACCGCGGCCGAGGTCGACTTCGCGCCGGTCATGCGGCACGGCAAGGTCGTCGGCACCGTCAGCCAGACCAGCGCGATCCGCTCGGACATCTACCGGCCGGCCGTCGACGCGTCCGGACGCCTGCGGGTCGCCGCCGCGATCGGCATCAACGGCGACGTCGCCGCGAAGGCGCAGGCCCTCGCGGCCGCCGGCGTCGACGTGCTCGTCCTCGACACCGCGCACGGCCACCAGGAGGGCATGCTCCGCGCCCTCCGCACCGTCGCCGCCCTCGGCCTCGACATCCCGCTCGTCGCGGGCAACGTCGTCACCGCCGACGCGGTCGCCCACCTCGTCGAGGCCGGTGCGACCATCATCAAGGTCGGCGTCGGACCCGGCGCCATGTGCACCACGCGCATGATGACCGCCGTCGGTCGCCCGCAGTTCTCCGCCGTGCTCGAGACCGCCGCCGCGGCCCGGTCGCTCGGTGCGCACGTGTGGGCCGACGGCGGCGTCCGGTACCCGCGCGACGTGGCGCTCGCCCTCGCCGCCGGCGCGTCCGCCGTGATGATCGGCTCGTGGTTCGCGGGCACGCTCGAGGCGCCCGGAGTCCTCCGGCGCGACGCCGCGGGCAAGGCGTACAAGGAGAGCTGGGGCATGGCCAGCGCCAAGGCCGTCCGGGAGCGCTTCGAGCGCCTCGACCCCTACGAGCGGGCCCGCAAGGCGCTCTTCGCCGAGGGGATCTCATCGTCGACGATCTACCTCGACCCGGAGCGGCCGAGTGTCGAGGACCTGCTCGACATGATCACCACCGGTGTCCGCAGCTCGGCGACGTACGCGGGGGCGTCGTCCCTCGCGGAGTTCTCCGAGCGGGCGCTCGTCGGCATCCAGTCGGCCGCCGGCTACGAGGAGGGCAAGCCGCTCCCCGTCAGCTGGTAGCGCAGCGCCCGGCGCGGGCGGCAGCGCGCCGCCGCGC
>NZ_JABXGF010000038.1:0-35408 GCF_025407985.1 Curtobacterium sp. C2H10
GCACCCGACCCCGCACCGGACCGCGACCCGGACGCTGACGTCGCACTGCCGGACTGGGCCCGCACCGACGCCGTCGCCGCCGACCGGGTGCCCGCCGACCGCGTCACCGATCGCCCGCGTGCCACCGGCCGCGGGGGAGTCGGCGCGATCCGCGACCGCCTGCGCGGAGCGGCCGACGGCGTCCGCGAGCGCGCCGGCGACCTGCGCGACCGGGTCACCGGAGCCGACGTCGACCGCGAGCCGGACGAGGCCGCCGCCACCGTGCCGCGTGCGCCGGGGACGGAGCCGCAGCCCGCGTTCCCGTGGAGCACCGAGGAGTTCGTCGCGGGCCGAGACGACGTCGAGGACATCGACGACCGTCACGGCGACCGGCACGACGACCGGGTCAGTGCCGAGGGCG
Organism: Curtobacterium sp. C2H10; assembly: GCF_025407985.1. NCBI lineage: Bacteria > Bacillati > Actinomycetota > Actinomycetes > Micrococcales > Microbacteriaceae > Curtobacterium > Curtobacterium sp. C2H10. Next base: position 401 of record NZ_JABXGF010000038.1, read on the forward strand.
GCTCGGTGCCGTCCGCGCCGACCGTGCAGCAGCAGCGGTGGGACGCCACGGACCAGATCCCCGAGGACGAGCTGCCGTGGTGGCGCCGGCCGAAGGACGACCGGTGACCGCAGCCCGGTAGGGTTGTCCCGTGCTCGAACTGGTCGTCCTGATCTCCGGTGCCGGCTCGAACCTCCGGGCCCTGCTCGAGGCGACCCTCGACGCGGAGTACCCCGCCCGGGTCGTCGCCATCGGTGCCGACCGCGACGCCGAGGGGCTCGGTCTGGGCGAGGAGTTCTCCATCCCGACGTTCACGGTGCCGTTCTCGCGGTTCGACTCGCGCGAGGAGTGGGGCCGCGAGCTCGCCGCCCAGATCCGACCGTGGTCGCCGGACCTGCTCGTGCTGTCGGGCCTCATGCGGCTGCTGCCGCCGGCGGTCGTCTCCGAGTTCGGCCCCGCGGTGATCAACACGCACCCCGCGTACCTGCCCGAGTTCCCGGGCGCCCACGGCGTGCGGGACGCCCTGGCCGCCGGCGTGGAGCAGACCGGTGCGAGCGTGATCCAGGTCGACGACGGCGTCGACAGCGGTCCGATCCTCGCCCAGGAGCGCGTCCCCGTGCTCCCCGGCGACTCCGAGTCGACGCTGCACGACCGGATCAAGCCGGTCGAGCGACGCCTGCTCATCCAGACCATCCTCGACATCGCCAACGGCACCACCGACCTGAAGGGCACCCCGAGCGCATGAGCGTGCACGCAGCCGACCCCAGCCTGTACCGCGACCGGGACCTCGTCCCCGTGCGGCGGGCGCTCATCTCGGTGAGCGACAAGTCCGGCCTGCTCGAGCTCGCCGGGGCCCTCGCCGACGCCGGTGTCGAGATCGTGTCGACCGGTTCCACGGCGCAGACCATCCGCGACGCCGGGTACGCCGTCACGGACGTGTCGAGCGTCACGGGCTTCCCCGAGTCGCTCGACGGCCGGGTGAAGACGCTGCACCCGTCGGTGCACGCCGGGCTCCTCGCCGACCTCCGACTCGAGTCGCACGAGCAGCAGCTCGCCGACCTCGGCATCGAGCCGTTCGAGCTCGTGGTGGTCAACCTGTACCCGTTCGTCGAGACGGTGGCCTCGGGTGCCGACACCGCGACCGTGGTCGAGAACGTCGACATCGGCGGCCCCGCGATGGTCCGCGCCTCGGCGAAGAACCACCCGAACGTCGCGATCGTCGTGTCGCCGTCGTCCTACGCCGAGGTGGTCGAGGCCGTCCGCGCCGGCGGCACCACGCTCGAGCTGCGGAAGCGCCTCGCCGCCCAGGCCTTCGCGCACACCGCCGCGTACGACACCGCGGTCGCCGGCTACTTCGCGAGCGACGTCGTGGCGGACGCCGCGGCACCGACCACACGCGGGGACATCGAGACGCCGGGGTCGTTCGACGAGCACCTGACGGTGGACGCCGACCTCGCGGCGACGCTCCGGTACGGCGAGAACGCCCACCAGGCCGCGGCGCTGTACACGAGCGCCGGTGGCACCGGGATCGCCCAGGCGGCGCAGCTGCACGGCAAGGAGATGTCGTACAACAACTACGTCGACGCCGATGCCGCCGTCCGCGCGGCCTACGACTTCGCCGAGCCCGCCGTCGCGATCATCAAGCACGCCAACCCGTGCGGGATCGCGATCGCCCCGGCGGACGCGGCCGACCCGATCGCCGCCGCGCACGCCGCTGCGCACGCGTGCGACCCGCTCTCGGCGTTCGGCGGGGTCATCGCCGCCAACCGACCCGTCACGAAGCAGATGGCCGAGACGGTCGCCGACATCTTCACCGAGGTCGTCGTCGCGCCGGCCTTCGACCCCGAGGCGATCGAGATCCTCTCGCGGAAGAAGAACATCCGCCTGCTCACGCTGCCGACCGACTTCGCCCTCGCCCCGCGCGAGGTCAAGCAGATCTCCGGCGGGTTCCTCGTGCAGGACGCCGACCGCTTCACCGCGTTCGACCAGTCCACGTGGACCCTCGTCGCGGGCGAACCGGCCGACGAGCAGACCCTGGCCGACCTCGCCTTCGCGTGGAAGGCGAGCCGTGCGGTGAAGTCGAACGCGATCCTCCTGGCGAACCAGGGCGCGAGCGTCGGCGTCGGCATGGGCCAGGTGAACCGGGTCGACTCGTGCCACCTCGCGGTGAACCGTGCGGGTGAGCGCGCCACCGGCAGCGTCGCGGCCTCCGATGCCTTCTTCCCCTTCGCGGACGGGCTGCAGGTGCTCCTCGACGCGGGCGTCCGTGCGGTCGCCCAGCCCGGTGGGAGCGTCCGCGACGACGAGGTCATCGCCGCGGCCACGGCTGCCGGCGTGACGATGTACTTCACGGGCGAGCGGCACTTCTTCCACTGAGTCGAACAACCGGCAACTCCGGGAAACGCTTGCGCACCACGTTCGACTGTGAATAGTCTGTAAGGCTCCGCGACAGGCACGCCGACGGCCCCAGTGTCCACGACAGACACCGGCCGGCGGCACCGCGGACACAACGGTGACGATGACGACGACTGGAGTGACGATGAACACGACGACCGGAACCGTGGCGACGGCTGCCCGTGCGGGTCTCGTGCTCTTCGTGGGGACCGCTCCCGACGCACGACCGTTCGGTGGGGCACGTGGCATCCGCCCGCGTCCCGCCCACGCGGCCGTCGCGCCGTACCCCCACCGGGGTGCGCCCGCCGTCACGGCACCGCTGTCCGCGTAGGGCTGCCTCCCACAGCCAGCGACGAGCCGCCGCGACACCAGCGACGACGACGAGCACGGGCCAGCGCGAGCCCACGCCTGAACCCGGGGGACGACTGTCTCCCGGTGCACTCCGACCGAACCGACGCCGCGCGCGACGCGGCGGCGGGCGACCGCGACGAGGACCGAGCACGCCCCACCGGGGTGGGCACGGCCCGGGACGCGACCGACCCGCTCGGCCGACGACCACCACGCAACGGACACCGAGCCTCCAGACCGACGGCTGCGACAGCAGCGGCCGGCCCAGAGGATCTCGGCACGACGCACGAGGACGCAATCCATGTCCAAGACGCCAGACCAGGCGCGCCCGTCCACCGACCGCCCCTCGACCTTCCGCGCGATCGCGCGGATCTACCCCTACGTGAAGCCCTACCAGGGCCGGCTCATCGGCGGCATGTTCGCCGCCATGGGCGCCTCCCTGGTCGCGCTCGCGATCCCCTACGTCCTGCAGTGGCTCGTCGACGGCCCGCTGTCCTCGAAGGACTCCGCACAGATCTGGCCCGCGGGTCTCGGTGTGCTCGCGCTCGGCGTGCTCGAGGCGTTCTTCATCGCGTCCCGGCGTCGGATGGTCATGCGGCCGTCGACGCGCATCGAGACGAGCATGCGGAACGCGCTCTACGCGAAGCTGCAGGACCTGCCGGTGGCGTTCCACGACCGGTGGGAGTCCGGGCAGCTGCTGTCCCGCTCCGTGTCCGACCTGTCGCTGATCCGCCGGTGGCTGGCCTTCGGCGTCGTGCTGCTGGTCGTCAACATCGTGACGATCGTCGTCGGCTTCGTCGTGCTGTTCACCTTCGGGTGGCTGCTCGGCCTGGTGTTCCTCGTCGCGTCGATCCCGCTGTGGATCAACGGCCTGCTGTTCGAACGTCGGTACTCCGTCGTCGCGCGCCGCAGCCAGGACCAGGTCGGCGACCTCGCCACGAGCGTCGAGCAGTCGGTGCACGGCATCCGCGTGCTCAAGGCGTTCGGCCGCGGTCGCTACAAGCTCGACGAGTTCAGCGAACAGGCCGAGGCGCTCCGCGGCACCGAGATCGAGAAGGCGAAGGCGATCGCGGGCATCTGGTTGTGGCTGCTGCTCGTGCCCGACGTCGCGTTCGCGCTCTGCCTGCTGGCCGGCATCTGGCTCGCGAGCCAGGGGGAACTGTCCGTCGGGCAGCTGTTCGCGTTCTTCGCGACGGCGACGGTGCTCCGGTTCCCGATCGAGTCGATCGGCTTCCTGCTCTCGATGACGTTCGACACGCGCACCGCGGTCGACCGCTTCTTCGAGGTCATGGACTCCGAGAACACGATCACGGACCCCGAGCACCCGGAGACGATCACGGAGCCGCACGGTGCGCTGTCGTTCAACGGCGTGCACTTCCGGTACCAGGACTCCCCGCCGCAGTTCCCGGACCTCATCAACGGGGTCGACCTGCAGCTCCGACCCGGTGAGACCATGGCCCTCGTCGGGCTGACCGGCTGCGGCAAGACCACGCTGCTGTCGCTCGTGCCACGGCTGTACGACGTCACGGGCGGCTCCGTGACGATCGACGGCGTCGACATCCGCTCGCTGACCCGTGCGGAACTGCGGCGCCACGTCGGTGTCGCGTTCGAGGACGCCACGCTGTTCTCGACGACCGTGCGCGAGAACGTGCTGCTCGGTCGCCCGGACCTGTCCGGCGACGAGGCCGAGGCCCTCATGCGCGAGGCCCTCGACATCGCCCAGGCGTCCTTCGTGGACGACCTGCCCGACGGGGTCGACACCCGTGTCGGCGAAGAGGGCCTGTCCCTCTCCGGCGGGCAGCGGCAACGCCTGGCGCTCGCCCGTGCGATCGCGGCGCGGCCGTCGGTGCTCGTCCTCGACGACCCGCTGTCCGCGCTCGACGTCGACACCGAGGCGCGGGTCGAGGCCGGTCTCCGCCGCGTCCTCGCCGAGACCACGTCGCTCATCGTGGCGCACCGCCCGTCGACCGTGACGCTCGCCGACCGGGTGGCGCTCATGGAGAACGGCGTCGTCACGGCCGTCGGTACCCACTCGGAGCTGATGGCGAACAACGACCACTACCGCTACGTCATCTCGTCGCTCGACGACGACGACGCCACCGCACGAGAGGAGGCGATGGCATGAGCCAGCAGGAGAAGAACCTCCCGGTCGACACGTCGGCCGGTCCAGGAGGCGCGGATCCCGTCCTCGACGACATCGCCGACACGCAGGCTGCCGCGCCCGTCACCGCGTCGATCACCACGCTCGGCGTGCGCGGCGAGGAGCGCGAGGACTTCACCAAGGCGGAGAGCAAGCGCCTGCGGCGCCGCTCCCTCGCCCTGCTCGGGTCGCTCGCCGCGCCGCTCAAGGCCCGGCTCGTCGTCCTCGCCGTCGTGGTCGTGGTCTCGACCGCGGGCACGGTCGCGGGACCGGCGCTCATCGCCTGGGGCATCGACAACGCCCTGCCGGCGGTGATGGAGCAGAACGACTGGGTGCCGGCGTTCGGCGTCGTCGCGACGTACATCGTCGTGGCGGTGCTCGGCGCCGTGCTCACGGCCTGGTACACGGTGCTGGCGGCGCGGATCAGCCAGGCGATCCTGTTCGACCTGCGCAAGCGGGTGTTCCTGCACACGCAGCGGCTCTCGCTCGAGTTCCACGAGACCTACACGTCCGGTCGGATCATCTCCCGCCAGACGAGTGACCTCGACTCGATCCGCGAGCTGCTCGACTCCGGGCTGAACCAGCTCATCCAGGGCGTGCTGTACATGGTGTTCACCGCCATCGCACTCGTGGCGCTCGACCCGACGTCCGGGCTCGTGCTCGCGGTGTCGCTCGTGCCGCTGTGGTTCCTGATCCGCTGGTTCCAGTCCAACTCGCAGACGCTGTTCCGCGCCACCCGTGTCACCTCGGCGCGCGTGATCGTGCACTTCGTCGAGACGATGACGGGCATCCGGGCGGTGCAGGCGTTCCGCAAGGAGTCCCGGAACCGCGACGAGTACGGCGGCTACGTCGAGGACTACCGGCAGGCGAACACGAAGGTGTTCAACCTGTTCGGGACCTTCGACCCGGTGCTCGTGCTCATCGGCAACGTCACGCTGGCCGCGGTCGTCGTCGTCGGCGGCTTCCGGATCGTCGGCGGGACGCTCGAGGTCGGCGCGCTGCTCGCGGTCGCGCTGTACGCCAAGCGCTTCTTCGACCCGGCCCAGGAACTCGCGATGTTCTACAACGGGTACCAGTCGGCCTCGGCCGCGATGGAGAAGATCTCGGGCGTGCTCGAGGAACGGCCGAGCGTGCCGGACCCCGCGAAGCCGGTGAAGCTGCCGGACGCCACCGGGCGGATGGACTTCGACGACGTCGTGTTCGCCTACAACAAGGGCAAGGTCGTCCTGCCCGAGTTCGACCTGCACATCCCGGCGGGGCAGACGATCGCGCTCGTCGGGTCGACCGGTGCCGGCAAGTCGACACTCGCCAAGCTCATGGCGCGCTTCTACGACCCGTCGCAGGGCTCGGTCAAGCTCGACGGCGTGGACCTGCGGGACCTCGACACGAAAGACATGCGCCGCGCGATCGTCATGGTCACGCAGGAGGCGTACCTGTTCTCCGGCACCGTCGCGGACAACATCGCGCTCGGCAAGCCGGGGGCGTCACGGTCCGAGATCGAGTCGGCGGCGAAGGCGGTCGGCGCGCACGAGTTCATCATGGCGCTGCCCGACGGGTACGACACCGACGTGAACAAGCGCGGCGGCCGGGTGTCGGCCGGGCAGCGGCAGCTCCTGTCGTTCGCCCGGGCGTTCATCGCGGACCCGAAGGTGCTCATCCTCGACGAGGCCACGGCGTCGCTCGACATCCCGTCGGAGCGACTCGTGCAGGAGGGGCTCGAGACGCTGCTCGCCGACCGGACCGCGGTGATCATCGCGCACCGGCTGTCGACCGTGGCGATCGCGCACCGGGTGCTCGTGATGGAGTACGGCCGGATCGTCGAGGACGGCACCCCGGACGACCTCATCGCCGGGACCGGACGGTTCGCGCAGCTGCACGCGGCCTGGCGGGACTCGCTCGTGTAGCGGCGCCGTCGATCGACGCTGTCGATCGTCACTGTCGGACGAACCACGGATCCGACGTTGAACCACGCACTCGCGCTGGTTCCACGTCGGATTCGTGGTTCCACGTGGTTGGGTTGACCCATGAGCGACGACAGCGTGCAGCCCGGCGGCGTGGCCCTGCGCGACCCCTTCTACGGGGCACCCTTCACCGAGGCCGTCCGGCGGTTCTGGCGGAAGTACACCGTGTTCACCGGGCGGGCCTCCCGTTCCGAGTTCTGGTGGTGGTGGATCACGTCGCTCGCGATCGGCCTGGTGCTGCAGCTCGTGCCGCAGGTCTTCACGCCGGACACCCCGGTGCTCGAGAACCCGGTCGGCTCCTACCTGTTCGTGCTGTGGGGGTTGGCGACGCTGATCGGGTCCCTCGCCCTCGGCGCCCGACGGCTGCACGACGCGAACCTCTCCGGCTTCTGGCAGTTCCTGCACGTGGTGGTCGGCATCGGCTCGCTCGTGCTCTTCGTCATGTGCCTGCTGCCGTCGAACCCGAAGGGCGCACGCTTCGACGCGTGAGGGCGCCGCTCAGAACGGGTCGTCCGCGTCCGTGGCAGGTGACCAGCGCGCCCGACGCATGTCGATCCTCCAGGTCGTCGTCCCCTGCACGAGCGGGGTGCCCTCGGCGCGGTAGTGCTCGTGCGCCCGGGCCTCGTGGTGCACCGGGGGCAGGCCGCCGGACCGCACCACGCGCCACCACGGCAGGTCGGAGCCCTCGTGCGCCATGACCTTGCCGACGGCACGCGACGCCCGGGAGCCGAGCGCCGCGGCCACGTCGCCGTAGGTCATCACGTGACCTGCCGGGATGAGCCGGACGACCTCGGCGACGGCTGCGCCGAAGTCGTCGGGGGGAGTCTCGGTCACACCAACGGCAGAACCGCGAAGTGGTCGCCGTACTGGGTCTCGCGCACGACCTCGAACCCGACGGCGCGGAAGAACGCCTCGGGGCTGTCGTCGCCACCGGGTTCGTACACGACGGTGAGGCGCTCGAGCCCACGGTTGCGGGCCTCGTCGGCGAGGCCGTGCACCGCGAAGCGACCGACGCCCCGGCCCTGTGCCGTCGCGGACACGTTGACCCGCCAGATCGCGCTGCGCAGTTCTTCCTCGGCGTTGTCCTCGTCGAAGGTGCCGATGATCATGCCGACGACCTCGTCGCCGTCGAGGACCACGCGCGTCCACGCCGAGCTCGGCTTCACGTCCGACTCCGCGACGCCGTAGGTCGTCGGCTGCACGAACTGCTCCTGCCCGGGCTTGAGCGTCAGGGAGTTCGCCGCCGCAGCGGTCGACGCGGAGAGTTCTTCGAGGCGGAGGTCCGTCATGCCGCTCAGGGTAGCCGTGCGACCCGTGTGGGGGCCAATACCGATCCCAACGCATGACATGTAATATGTCAACATCATGACCTTCGATCGACGGATCCGCCACGACCTCACCGCGTTGCGGGCAGTCGCCGTCCTGCTCGTCGTCTGCGTCCACGCGTTCGGCGTCCCGATCGGCGGGTGGGTCGGCGTCGACGTGTTCTTCGCGCTCTCCGGGTACCTGCTCGCGCGATCGATGGTGTCCGAACGAGTGCGAACCGGACGCTTCGCACTCGGCGGCTTCCTCCGCCGCCGTTTCTGGCGGCTGTTCCCGGCAGCGGTGCTGACCCTCGCCGTCGTGGCGATCGGCGCTGTGGTCGCGCTCCGCCAGCCGCTCGCCGCGTCCGTCCTGCGCGATTCGGGAGCGGCCGCGCTCGGCATCGTGAACTGGGTGTTCCTCGGCCGTGACGCTGACTACTGGGCGTCGGCGTCCTCGACGTCCCCCCTCCAGCACTTCTGGTCGCTCAGTGTCGAGCTCCAGTTCTACGTCGTGTTCCCGCTGCTCGTGGCGGTCCTCTGGCGATCGCTCCGTCGACCCGACGCCGTCTCGGTGCGACGCATCGCCGTCGCGGCCTCGGTGCTCGTGCTCGTCGCGTCCGTGGCCTGGGCCGCGTCGGCGGGGACGACCGCGCCAGCAGCCTCGTACTTCGACACGGGATCGCGTCTCTGGGAACTGGCCGCCGGAGCCGCCCTCGGAGCACTCTCGGTCCCAGTCGGTGCGCGGACGCAGCGCGTGCCGGCCTGCATCCGCGTCGGCGGCGTCCTGTCCGGGCTCGGGATCATCGGGGTCGCCGCCCTCACCGCCCCTGGTGCGGATGCCGTCCCGGTCCCCGACGCGGTCCTGGCGGTCGTGGGAACGATCGTGGTGCTCGTCTCCGGGCAGGGGCTTCCTCCGCTCCCTGTCCTCCGGTGGCGCCCGGTGCAGTGGGTCGGCGGAGCGTCCTACTCGATCTACCTCTGGCACTTCCCGGCGATCGTCGCGGCGGCGTACGTCTTCCCTGAGCAGCGAGCGGTCGCCGGGAGCGCGGCCGTCCTCGTCGGGCTCGTCCTCGGCGGACTGTCGCGCCGCTGGGTGGAACTCCCGGCGATGCGGGTCGGACGCCGACCCTGTGCGACCGTCCGCGTCGTCGCCTCGGTCGCGTCGTTCGCGGTGGTGGCGTTCGGGACGGGTACGCTCACGGCAGCCCCGACCCCGCAGACCGAGCGGGTCGGCGACGGGGTGGCCAGCGCGGTCGCCGAACCCTGGACCCCGCGGTCCCTCGGTGCCGCGCTCGGGAATGGTCTCCGGTCGGAACGGTGGCCGGTCGGACTCACCCCGGCGCTGGACGAACTGGTGCCGGGGCCGCCGCAAGGGTACGAGGCGTGCGACCGGACTGTCATCGGCGATCCCGGGTCGTGTCGCTTCGCGGCGGATGATCCCGTCCGACAGGTCACGGTCGTGGGGAGCTCCGTGGGGGTCGCCCTGATGCCCGCGGCTGTCGGGGCCTTCGGACATGACTCGATCGTGCGCGGGTTGACCGCCAGCGGCTGTCCGATGCTCGACATCGCCGTGCGCGGGAAGTCAGACGACGATCGCAGGCGGTGCAATGAGCAACGAGCCGCGGCCATCGACGAGATCAACGAGACGACGCCGGACATCGTGGTCGTCACCCACGGGTACGACGGGGTCGCGCAGCTCGTCGGGCGCCCGAGTCTGCCCGAAGCTGCGCGCGAGTGGGAAGCCGCCGCCGGTCGGTTCGTCGACGCCGTCGCCGGCTCGGGTGCCCGGGTCGTCTTCGTCGCCGCGGTGCCGCAGGGCGGGGACCCGTCGCAGTGTGCGGCGTTGCGGCTGAACGGCCCGGACGCGTGCACCTCGGAACTGTCGGACGCGTACCAGCTCGGAGCCGCTGCCGAGCGTCGAGTCGCCGAGTCCCGGGCGGGCGTGGACTTCGTCGATTCGAGCGGCTGGTACTGCGTCGACGGCCGCTGCCCGGTCCTCGCGGACGACGTCCTGATCCGGAAGGACGGCCAACACATCACGCGCGAGTTCTCCGAGCGTCTCGCCGTGGTCCTCCGCGAAGCGGTACTCGCCGAGAGGTGACAGCGCGGTATGGTCGCGGCATGGCAGAGCATCGGCGCGGGGCGAACCTGCCGTCGATCGGCGGGTTCAACCGGACGGTGGTGCTCGACGCCGTGCGCCGCTCGCCGGACGGGCTGAGCCGCGTCGAACTCGCCTCCCGCACGGGCCTCAGCGCGCAGACCGTGTCGAACGTCACGCGGTTCCTCATCGAGGCGGGGATGATCGCCGAGTCCGGCACGGTCGTGTCCGGTCGCGGGAAGCCCCGCACGATCCTGCGACTCGAGGCCGGCAGCCGCTACGCCGTCGGGGTGCACGTGGACCCGGCCGTCGTGACGTACGTGCTGCTCGACCTCGCAGGCACCGTGGTCGCGTCGAGCACCACGTCGACCCCGACCGCGGACGACCCGTCCGAGGTCGTCCGGACCATCGCGACCGCGATCGACGAGCTCGTATCGGGCGCCCGCGTCGACGTCGAGGCCGTGCTCGGGGTCGGCATCGCCAGCCCCGGACCCATCGACGTCGACGCCGGCGTGGTGCTCGACCCGCCCTTCCTGCCGCGGTGGCGCGACGTCCCCCTGCGCGACGCGCTCGCCGAGGCGACCGGGTACCCGGTGCTCCTCGAGAAGGACGTCACGGCGGCCGTGGTGGGGGAGATGTTCCTCGCTGGGGAGTCCTCCGCCCGGAACTTCGCCTTCGTGTACTTCGGCACCGGCTTCGGCGTGGGCCTCGCCGTCGACCACGAGCCCGTCCGCGGGGTCGGGTCGAACGCTGGCGACGCCGGGCACATCATGGTCGACCAGGGCTCGCTCGCTGGGACGCCGGACGGCGAGGGCACGCGGGGCGAGGTCGGAGCGGCGGTGGCACCGGACCGCCTCGTGCACATCGCGCAGGCCCGGGGGCTCGCGCTCGGCGGCGCGCCCGCGGACGTCGCCGCGGTCGACCGTGCCTGGGATGCGCTCGGCGCGGCGATCGACACTGAGGACCCGGTCGCCGTGGGGCTCGCGGCCGAGGCGGGGACCGTGATGGGCAACGCCGTCGTCCTCATCGTCAACCTGCTCGACATCGACCGCGTGGTGTTCGGTGGCCCGTTCTGGTCGCGGATCGCGAGCGCGGCCCTCCCCGCTGCGCGCGAGGCGATCGTCGGTTCGCCGCTGCTCGTGCCGAAGCACCCCGTCGTCGTGACCGAGAGCGGTCGCGGAGCGGACGTGGCCGCGGTCGGCGCGGCCTGCCTCGTCCTCGACGCGGCGCTGTCGCCGCGGGCGAGCACCCTCCTCATCCGTCGCTGACGGAGGTCGGTCGCGACCAGCCCGTGACGGGAGGCGCGGTGCGGTCCCGACCCGCGCCTCCCGTCCGGCACACGGTGCCGTTCCCCGTGTCGCGCGCGACACCCGTCGTTCACCTCGCCGCCACCGGCCGGATGCCCGGATGCTGAACAGTCGTGCAGGTCCCCCCGAACTCCTGAGAAGGACTCTGCATGCATCCCCGTGCTCTGCGCCTCGGCGCGTCCGTCGCCGCCGCCCTCGTCGTCGCCGCCGGCGTGCTGACGACGTCGCCCGCCTCCGCTGCCGTCGGTGACGACGATCCGTCCGGCGCCGCGAGCCCGAACGGACTCGTCGTGAACGAGGTCGAGTCGAACGGCGACGACACCGACTGGGTCGAACTGCGGAACACCTCGTCGGCGGCGATCGACCTGTCCGGGTACGCGTTCCTCGACGACGACAGCTCGCACGAGGCGTACGTCCTGCCCGCCGGTTCGACCATCGCCGCCGGCGGGTACTTCGTCATCGACCAGGTGTCGGCGACCGCTCCCGGCTTCGACTTCGGGCTCGGCGGCGCCGACACCGCCAGGGTGTACGACCCGGCCGGCGACCTCGTGCTGCGGTACTCGTGGACGGCGCACGCCGCGGTGACGTACGGGCGCTGCCCGGACGGGACCGGCGCGCTCGTGGACACCACGGCGTCGACGAAGGGTGCGGCGAACGACTGCTCCTCGCCGGTGCGCATCAACGAGGTGGAGTCCGACGGTGGGACCCCGGGCGACTGGGTCGAGCTGACGAACGTCGGGACGACCACGGTCGACCTCGGCGGGTACGTGTTCCGGGACAGCGACGACACGCACGCGTACACGATCCCGAACGGCACGACCGTCGCACCGGGCGGCTTCACCGTCCTCGACGAGCAGGACTTCGGGTTCGGGCTGGGCAAGGCGGACTCGGCGCGGGTCTTCGATCCTCGTGGCGACGTCGTCGACTCGTACACGTGGACCGCGCACGCCGCGACGACGTACGGCCGGAACCCCGACGGCACCGGCGCGTTCGCGGAGACCTCGGTGCCGACCAAGGGCGCCGCGAACCGGTTCGCCGGGGTGGTCACCGCCGAGGCGTGGCCCGGCGGTCCGGACGAGCGGGTGCTCGACGACGAGGACACCTTCACCGGTGACCTGAGCGGCATCGACTGGACGGCCTCGGGTTCGGGTCCGACGTCGGGTTCGGCTGCCGGGCAGCTCTGGGCCGTGCAGAACGGCGACGGGCTGCTCTACCACCTCGTGTCCGACGGCGAGGGCGGATGGGCGCCCTCGAACGCGGCCGGTACGGAACTGCACTACGCCGACGGCTCCGGCACCCCGGATGCCGAGGGCGTCACCGTCACGTCCGACGACCCCGGCGCGGTCTACGTCTCGACCGAGCGGAACAACGACGTGTCGTCCACGAGCCGCCCGGCCGTCCTGCGCTTCGCCACCACCGACGGCTCCCAGTCGACCCTGGACGCCACCGACGAGTGGAACCTCGCGGCGGACTTCCCCGGGCTCGGCGCGAACGCGGGACTCGAGGGCGTCACCTGGGTCCCGGACTCCTGGCTCACCGCGCACGGCTTCGCGGACGAGCACACCGGCGCCGCGTACACGCCGGCGACCTACACCGGACACGGTGACGGGCTGTTCTTCGTCGGCGTCGAGGGCACGGCCAGCGTGTACGCGTACGCCCTGATGTCCGACGGTGCCTTCCAGCGGGTGGCCACGATCGCGACGCCGTTCTCCGTCGTCGCGGACGTCCAGTTCGACCCGACGCTCGACGCGCTCTGGGTGGTCTGCGACGACGCGTGCTCGGGCCGGACGGCGCTGTACGAGGTGGCCGACGGAGCCTTCGCGGCGACGAACGTCTACGAGGCGCCGTCGAACGCCGACCGGACGCTGGCGAACGAGGGCTTCGCGATCTCGGGTGTCTGCACGGGTGGCTCGCGGGCGACCTTCTACGCCGATGACAACGACACGGACGGGTTCTCGCTCCGGACGGGCACCTACCCGTGCGACTCGTCGACGCCGGGCGACGGTGGGACGCCGGGCGATGGTGGGACGCCGGGCGACGGCGGGACCCCGGGCGACGGCGGGACCCCGGGCGACGGCGGGACCCCGGGCGACGGCGGGACGCCGGGCGATGGTGGGACGCCGGGCGACGGTGGCACGACGCCGACGCCGACGCCGGGTGGCGGGTCGACACCCGCCCCGGGTGACACCGCGCCGGGTGGCTCCACCCCCGGAACGGGCACCTCGCCCTCGGGTGCGCCCGTCGCACCGTCCGAGTCGTCCCTGACCGAGGCGAACCGCGGCACGCTCACCGCCCCGGCCACGGCGCGCCCCGGCGAGACGATCACGATCGCCGTCGGCACCCGGTACGCCGGGCAGCAGGTGCACGTCTGGATGTTCTCCACGCCGACGCTGCTCGGGACGGCCACGGTCGCGGCGGACGGAACGGTCACGGCGACCATCCCGGCCGACGCCCCCGCAGGCGAACACCGCATCGTGGTGACCGCCGAGGACGGCACGGTGCTGGGCTGGACGACGATCACGATCGACCCCGTGACCGGTGCGCTGGCGTTCACGGGTGCCGAGGGGCTCGGGGTCGGCGCCGTGGCGGCGTTCCTGCTCCTGGCCGCCGGTGCGGGCGTGCTCGTGCTCCGTCGGCGCCGGGGGATCCCCGCCTCGGAGTGATCTGGTGAGCAGGAATGGTCGGGTTCGTGGTGCGGACCCGACCGTTCCTGCTCACGAACGCGCGTCCGCGGGCCGCGGCGCCCGCGAGGCCCACGCGCCCGCGGCGGTACGGTCGCAGGGTGCACAACGAGATCCTCCGGTACACCGCCTTCGCCGCCGAGCCGGGCGGCGGCAACCCCGCCGGCATCGTGCTCGACGCGGCCGACCTCTCCGACGACGAGATGCTCGCGATCGCGCAGGAGGTCGGGTACCCCGAGACCGCCTTCGTCACCGGGCAGACCGCCGCGGGCCCGCGCCTGCGGTACTTCTCGCCGGCGGCCGAGGTCCCGTTCTGCGGCCACGCCACGATCGCCACGGCCGTGGTGCTCGCCGAGCGCGAGGGCCTCGGACGCCGGGTCTTCACGACCGCCGCGGGGGAGATCGCCCTCGTCGCCACGACCGCTCCGGACGGCAGCGTGCAGGTCGCGATGACGAGCGTCCAGCCGGCGTCCCGGCCGCTCGACCCCGACCTCCGCGACCGCCTGTTCGCCCTGCTCGGCCTGACGGTCGACGACGTCGCGGCGGGCTTCCCGGTGCTCGAGTCCTTCGCCGGCAACTGGCACCCGGTGATCGTCCTCGCCGACGTCGAGCTGTTCCACCAGTTCCGCTTCGCCCCGGAGCCCCTCGCGGCCCTCAAGCGCGAGGCCGGCTGGGCGGGGACGGTCACGGTCCTGCACCGCACCGACGCGCTGGAGTACGAGGCGCGCAACCTCTTCCCGGCCGGCCGGATCACCGAGGACCCGGCGACCGGTTCGGCGGCGGCATCGACCGGCGCGTACCTGCGCGAGATCGGGGCCGTGCAGCCCGGCGACCGCGTGGTGATCCGGCAGGGACGCCACGTCGGACGGCCGAGCGTGCTGCTCGTCGACGTCCCGGCGACCGGCGGCATCACGGTCACGGGCGGTGCCACTCCGGTCTGAGTCGTCCGGGAGCGTGACCGAATCGACACGCCACAGCTCTTGACACGGATAAGTCAATACGGTGGAGTAATCCTGCGCGCGGGTGACGGAGCCCGCGAACATCCCGTGCAAAGGAGCACCGATGAAACGCCGCACCCGAATCATCGCCGGACTCGCAGCCGTGGCAGTCGCCGCGGTCGGTCTGGCTGGTTGTTCCAGCTCAGGCTCCGCCTCGAGCGACACCATCAAGATCGCGTACCAGAAGTTCGGTGCCTTCCAGCAGCTCGACGCCCAGATGAAGGTCGTCAAGAAGGAGTACGAGAAGGAGAACCCGGGCAAGAAGGTCACGCTCGTCCCCATCCAGGCCCAGGGCAACGACTACTACACGAAGCTCGCGCTCATGAACAAGGCGCCGGCGACCGCGCCGGACGTCATGTACGAGGACACCTTCCTCATCAAGGCCGACGCCGAGGCGGGCTACCTCCTGCCGCTCGACAAGTACACGGCGAAGTGGAAGGACTGGAGCCAGTTCTACGACAACGCCAAGCAGGCCGGGCAGGGCGACGACGGCAAGATCTACGGCGTCCCGATGGGCACCGACACCCGGGCCCTCTGGTACAACAAGGACATCTTCAAGGAGGTCGGCCTGCCCGTCCCGTGGCAGCCCAAGACCTGGGACGACGTGCTCGCGGCCGCGAAGACGATCAAGGACAAGAAGCCCGACATCATCCCGTTCAACATCTACTCGGGCAAGGCGCAGGGCGAGGCCTCGACCATGCAGGGCTTCGAGATGCTCCTGTACGGCGCGGACGGCTCCGGCAACACGCTCTACAAGGACAAGAAGTGGGTCACCGGCTCGAAGCAGTTCGAGGACTCGCTGCAGTTCATCAAGGACGTCTACCAGGGTGACCTCGGACCCACGCCGCAGCAGGCGCTCGACACGAACGTCGGGACGACCATCGCCCAGACGTGGCTCCCGCAGGGCAAGCTCGCCATCGACCTCGACGGGTCCTGGCAGTCCGGCACGTGGCTGAAGTCCGGCACGGCTCCGTGGGCCGAGTGGAACGACGTGATGGGCCAGGCGCCGATGCCGACCCAGAACGGCCAGGAGCCCGGCTACAACTCGATGTCCGGTGGCTGGACCCTCGCGGTCGGCAAGAACTCGAAGAACCCGCAGGCGGCGTTCGACTTCATCGCGAAGTTCCTCGACAAGGACGGGTCGCTCAAGTACGACAGCGAGAACAGCCAGATCGCCGTCCGCAAGGACGTCGCCGAGGACACCGCCTACACGGACGCGAACCCCACGTTCAAGTTCTTCTCCGGGCTCGTCGAGCACACCAACTTCCGCCCGGCGACGAGTGACTACTCGCAGGTGTCCAACGCGATCCAGGTCGCGATGGAGGCGGTGATGACGGGGCAGCAGACGCCGAAGCAGGCGGCCGCCGCCTACGACAAGGCCGTCGAACAGGTGGTCGGCAAGGAGAACACGGTCTCCGGCTGATCGCTGCGGTGACCACCTGACGGACTGGAGGCGCGGCTCGCGTCGTGCGCCGCGCCTCCCGTCCGACCCCACCCACCTTCGGAACCCCTCTCCGCACCCGGAAGGCAACCACCGTGTCCAGCACCCCCCTCGCGCCGACGCTGTCGGCGCCCGGTGCGCCGAAGCGCACCGATCCGCCGGTCCCGCGCAAGCGGAGGCCGCTGCGGAACGTGGGACGAGCGGTCCCGCTCCTCCCCGCCGTCGTCCTCCTCGTCATCTTCCTGCTCGGCCCCGTCATCTCGTCGTTCTACGGGTCGTTCACCAACTCGGCGCTGACCGGGGTCGGCGCCGCCGACCAGCAGTTCGTCGGCTTCCAGAACTACGTCGAGCTGTTCCAGGACCCGGACTTCCCGAAGTCCGTCATCCTCACCATCGTGTTCCTGCTCGCGTCCGCGGTCGTGGGCCAGAACGTGCTCGGGCTCGGGCTCGCCCTGCTCATGCGCTCGGCGAACAAGGCCGTCCGCGCGATCGTGGGCACGTTCGTCGTCGCCGCGTGGGTCCTGCCCGAGATCGTCGCCTCGTTCGCCGCGTACGCGTTCTTCAACGACGAGGGCACACTCAACGAGTTCCTGCGGTCGATCGGGATCAGCGGCCCGAACTGGCTCTACACGTACCCGATGCTCGCCGTCATCCTGGCGAACATCTGGCGCGGTACGGCCTTCTCGATGCTCGTCTACTCCGCCGCCGTGCAGGAGGTCCCCGAGGAGATCACCGAGTCCGCCGAGGTGGACGGAGCCGCCGGCTGGCAGCGCCTCGTCTACATCACCCTGCCGGTCATCCGCCGGTCGATCTCGACGAACCTCATGCTGACGACGCTGCAGACGCTGTCGGTCTTCACGCTGATCTTCGTCATGACCGGCGGCGGTCCCGGGACCAACTCGTCGACCCTGCCGATCCTCGCCTACCAAGAGGCGTTCAAGTTCTCGCAGCTCGGCTTCGGGACGGCGATCGCGACGATCCTGCTCGTGGTCGGCGCGGTCTTCTCGATCATCTACATCAAGGCACTGAAGCCGGAGGTGGACTGATGGCCATCACTGCCCCGTCCCTCGACCAGACCACCACCCGTTCGGTGACCGCACCGGGCTCGCTGCACATGACCTCCCCGCGGGGTCGGACCATGCGCTGGGTGTCGAACGTCGTGCTGCTCGTCATCGCGGTGTGCTTCGCGGTCCCGCTGCTCTGGCTCGTCCTCGCGTCGGTCGACACCCAGGCGTCGCTGTCCGTGAAGATGCCGACGCAGTTCACGCTCGACAACTTCACGAAGGTGCTCACGCCGGAGCTGTCGTTCATCCCGCTCGCGAACAGCCTGCTGCTCTCCGGCGGCACGGCGGTCGTCACCGTGGTGTTCGCGCTGCTCGCCGCCTACCCGCTGTCCCGCTACAAGATGCGGGTCAACAAGCCGTTCCTGTACAGCATCCTGTTCGGCACCGGCCTGCCGATCACCGCCATGATGGTGCCGGTCTACGCGCTGTTCGTGTCGCTCAACCTCATCGACAACGTGTGGGGCTGCATCTTCTTCCTCGCCGCCACCTCGCTGCCGATGGCGATCTGGATGGCGAAGAACTTCATGGACTCGGTCCCGGTGTCACTCGAGGAAGCGGCGTGGACCGACGGCGCCTCGATGATGACGACCCTGACCCGCATCGTGATCCCGCTCATGCGCCCGGGGATCGCCGTGGTGTTCATCTTCGTGTTCATCCAGGCCTGGGGGAACTTCTTCGTCCCCTTCGTCCTGCTCCTCTCGCCCGACAAGGTGCCCGCCGCGGTGAGCATCTTCAACTTCTTCGGGCAGAACGGGGCGGTGGCGTACGGGCAGCTCGCCGCGTTCTCGATCGTGTACTCCGTGCCCGTCATCGCCCTCTACGTGCTCGTGTCCCGGGGCCTCGGCGGCGGCAACGCCCTCGCCGGCGGCATCAAGGGCTGACACCCGTCCCTGCTGGAAAGGAACCACCTCCATGCACCACGACGAACCCCTCGTCGAAGCCCGCATCGCCCGGCTCGTCCGGGACCGCATCGACCCCGCCGTCCTGCGCCGGTCCGCACCGGTGGAGATCGCCGCCTGGACCGTGCCGGACGAGCCGGTCCCGTTCGACGTCGCGGTCGCGGCCGACTACGAGCCGTTCACGGTGGGCGGCTCCTGGGGCGGCCGACCGTGGGGGACCACCTGGTTCCGGATCCGCGGCACCGTGCCGGAGGACTTCGGGACGGCGCCGGGCACCACGGCGGAGCTCCGGGTCGACCTCGGCTTCACGAAGCGCCACCCCGGGTTCCAGGCCGAGGGACTCGCGTGGCGGCCGGACGGCACGACCGTCAAGGGCATCGAGCCGAAGAACGACACCGTCCCGCTCGAGGTCGGTCCCGGTGAGTCCTTCGAGCTCTACGTCGAGGCCGCGGCGAACCCGGACATCGGCGGCGACTCGTTCCAGGGGGCGACCCCGCTCGGGTCGCGCTCCACGGCCGGGACGAAGCCGATCTACAAGGTGAAGGCGCTCGAGATCGTCGAGCGGGACGACACCGTGTGGGAGCTCCAGCAGGACTTCTGGGTCCTCCGCGGCCTGATGGCCGAGCTGCCCACCGACGGCACCCGCGGCGCGGACGTCCTGCGCGTGCTCGAACGCGCCGCCGACGCCCTCGACCCGGACGACGTCGCCGGGACGGCCGCCGACGCACGAGCGGTCCTCGCGCCCGTCCTCGCCGTGCCGGCCAGCGCCGCCGCGCACCGGGCGATCGCCGTCGGCCACGCGCACATCGACTCGGCGTGGCTCTGGCCGGTACGCGAGACCATCCGGAAGTGCGCCCGCACCTTCTCGAACGTGCTCGACATGATGGACCGCGATCCCGACTTCACGTTCGCCTGCTCCTCGGCGCAGCAGTACGCCTGGATCCGGGACGGCTACCCGTCGATCTGGGCCCGCATCAAGCAACGGGTCGCCGAGGGCCGGTGGATCCCGGTCGGCGGCATGTGGGTCGAGTCGGACACGAACCTCCCCGGCGGCGAGGCCCTCGCGCGGCAGTTCGTCGCCGGCAAGCGGTTCTTCCTCGAGGAGTTCGGCATCGACACCCCCGAGGCATGGCTCCCGGACTCGTTCGGGTACTCCGGAGCCCTGCCGCAGATCGTCCGCGCCGCCGGCTCGAAGTGGTTCGTCACGCAGAAGCCCTCGTGGAACGAGACGAACGTCATCCCGCACACCTCGTTCCACTGGGAGGGCATCGACGGCTCCCGGGTCCTCACACACCTGCCCCCGGCGGACACCTACAACTCGGACGTCTCCCCCGCGGATCTGCACCGCGGCGAGCGGCAGAACAAGGAGCGCGGTGTCGCGAACACCTCGATGCTGCTCTACGGCTTCGGCGACGGCGGCGGCGGACCCACCCGCGAGATGGTCGCCGCCGCCCGACGCCAGCACGACCTCGACGGGTCCCCGCGGGTCGACCTCGGCACCCCGGCGCAGGTCTTCGAGGAGATCGAGGCCGCACTGCCGACGCCGGCGGTGTGGTCGGGCGAGATGTACCTCGAGTTCCACCGCGGCACGTACACGTCCCAGATCCGCACGAAGCAGGGCAACCGGCGCTCCGAGCACCTGCTCCGCGAGGCCGAGCTCTGGGCGTCCACCGCTGCCGTCCGACTCGGACTCGACTACCCGTACGAGGAGCTCGAGCAGGCGTGGCACACCGTGCTCCTGCAGCAGTTCCACGACATCCTGCCCGGCTCCTCGATCGCCTGGGTCTACGAGAACGCCGAGGCGAACTACGCCGAGGTCGCCCGGGTGCTCGAGGGCCTGATCGGCAACGCCACGACGGCGCTCGCGAACGGCGGTGCCGCGGCGCTCGCCGGGGTCGGTGCGTCGTCCACCGCTCGGTCCGTCGGTGGCAGCGCCCTGCTGGACGCACCGTCGGGGGCGGACGCCGCCGGCGGCAGCGGCTCGACCGGGAACGTCGTGCGCTTCAACGCCTCGCCGGTCGCGGCGGGAGACGCAACCGCCCTGGGTGGTTCGCTGGGCGACGAACCGCGAGCCGTGCCTCCCGTCCGGAACGGCGACCGCTTCGTGTTCGACACCGGTGTCGTCACGGCGACCATCGACGCGGCCGGTCACGTCGTGTCGCTCGTCGACCACGCGTCCGGACGCGACGCCGTCGCCCCGGGTGCGGCCGCCGCGGAGTACACCGTGTTCCGCGACACCCCGAACCAGTGGGAGGCCTGGGACATCGACCGCGCCTACCAGCGCAGCGGCACGGTGCTGGAGGCGTCCTCGGTCGAGGTGTCCGGCGACGAACTCGTCGTCCAGCGGTCCTTCGGGTCGTCGTCGATCACCACCCGGTACTCCGCCGTCGCCGGGCAGTCCGAGCTGACGATCGTGACCGAGGTCGACTGGCATGAGCGCCAGAAGCTCCTCAAGCTCGCGTTCCCCCTCGACGTCCGTGCGGCGTCGGCGTCGAGCGAGATCCAGTTCGGCCACATCGACCGCCCGACCCACCAGAACACCTCGTGGGACATGGCCCGCTTCGAGACGAGCGCCCACCGCTGGGTGCACGTCGCCGAGCCGGGGTTCGGCGTCGCCGTCGCGAACGACTCCACCTACGGACACGACATCACCCGGAGCACCCGGGACGACGGCGGCACCACGACGCTCGTCCGGGAGTCGCTGCTGCGGGCACCGACGTTCCCGGACCCGCACGCCGACCAGGGGCACCACGTGTTCCGGACGGTGCTGCGGGTGGGCGCCTCGGTGCTCGACGCCGCCGATGCCGGGTACCGGCTCAACCTGCCGGTGCGCACGGTGGAGGGGACGACCACGGTCGACCCGCTCGTGACGGTGTCGTCGCCGCAGGTGTTCGTCGAGGCGGTGAAGCTCGCCGAGGACCGGTCCGGTGACGTCGTCGTGCGGCTCTACGAGGCGTCGGGCGGTCGCGCGGCCGACGTCGGCGTCGACTTCGGGTTCGACGTCGCCGGGGTGGCGGCGGCGGACCTGCTGGAACGCCCGCTGGGGGACTCGTGGGAGTCGGGGGAGCCGGTCGTGCTCACGCTCCGGCCCTTCGAGATCGTGACCCTCCGGGTGCGTCGGGCCTGAGGCAGCGGGCTCGCGCGCGAAGGACCGCGGCGCCGGACGGGACACGGGTGCGTTCCGTCCGGCGCCGTGCTGCGTCCGGGAGGCGCGGGTCGCCTCAGTGCGTCGAGGAGCGCAGGGACTCGACGGCCTTGTCGATGCGGCGCTGCCGGGTCTCCGGGGACTTCGCCTGCACGACCGGGTCGGCGAGGGCCCGCTGCCGCGAGTTCGACAGCGTGTCGAAGGCCGCACGGACCCCGGCCTCCTGCAGCGCCGATGCGAGGTCCTCTGGCAGGTCGACGACGCGGGGCAGCGTGTCGACCTCGATCGTGACCTCGACGGTGTCGCCGGCCGCGACCCCTGAGGCGGCACGGTGCTCCGCCGACAGCGGGACGAGGGACTGCTCGTTCATCACGCCGATCGACGACCGGTACGTGTAGGCGCCGTTCAGGGTGACGACCACGGGCGGGCGGCGCCCCGCGCCCAGCGCGTCGACGACGTCGGACGGGACAGGCAGGCCGGTGGCCGTCTTCCGCGCCTGCAGGACGGTCGTCGTGAACTGCATCCGTGCCTCCTGGATTGAACCGGGCTGGACGGGCCGGCCCGATGCGGGCCGACGCCGGTGCCGGCGCCTGTGCCGACAAGGGAAACCGTACAGGCGAACCCGCTGTTCCGCCGCCGTTCACCGCCGCAGCACTGGCCGGAAACCGGACGCGTCCACGATCGTCCAGGACCCGGACCCCGGTCCACCCCGACGTACCACAGCACCCGAAAGGCACACCCCGTGCAGCACAAGCGCACCCTCGCCGGCATCGCCCTGGCCGCCGCCGCCATCGTCACCCTCGCCGGCTGCTCGGCCACGAGCTCCGCCAGCACGACCAAGGACGACACCGACTGGAAGACCGCCACGAGCGCCGAGTCCGCCGGGGGCATGGACGCCCTCGTGAAGGCCGCCAAGGCGGAGGGGCAGCTCAACGTCATCGCGCTGCCGCCGTCGTGGGCCAACTACGGCAAGATCATCGACGGCTTCACCAAGAAGTACGGCATCAAGATCACCTCCGCGAACCCGAACGGCTCGAGCGCCGACGAGGTCGCCGCGGTGAAGTCGCAGAAGGGCCAGTCGACGGCACCGGACGTGCTCGACCTCGGCAACGCCGTGCTGCAGCAGAACCTCGACCTCCTGACCGACTACAAGGTCGCGAACTGGAGCGACATCCCCTCGGACCTCAAGGACGAGGACGGCGCCTGGACCCGCGACTACACGGGCCTGATGTCGATCGGCTACGACTCGTCGAAGATCACGGACGCCCCGAAGGACCTGGACGACCTGCTCGGCTCCGAGTACAAGGGCAAGGTCTCGATCGCGGGCGACCCGACCCAGGCGAACCAGGCCGCGTCGGCGGTGTACCTCGCGGCGCTCGAGAACGGCGGCTCGGCCGACGACATCACGAAGGGCGTCGACTACTTCGGCAAGCTGAAGCAGGCGGGCAACTTCCAGAACGTGCTGCCGTCGCAGGCGACCGTCGCCTCGGGCGAGACGCCCGTCGTGATCCAGTGGTCCTACAACAACCTCGCGTGGGGCCCGGCGGCCGGCGCGAGCGGGAACAAGAACTGGAAGACCGTCGTACCCGAGGGCCAGGCCCTCGGCTCGTACTACTCGCAGGCGATCAACAAGGACGCCCCGCACCCCGCGGCGGCGCGCCTCTGGCAGGAGTACATCGCCAGCCCGGACGTGCAGAACCTGTACCTCCAGGCCGGCGCCTTCCCGTCCACCCTCGCCGCGCTCGAGAAGTCGGGCAAGGTCGACCAGGACGCCCTCGACGCCGCCGGTGGCGCGCCGAAGGACTACGTCGAGCTGACCGACGAGCAGGTCACCGCCGCGGCGAAGGTGCTGTCGGCGAAGTGGGCCTCGACGATGGGCTCCTGAACAGCATGACCACCGCATCGGCACCGGGTGTGCCCGCCCCCGCGGCGGGCGCCACCGCATCGGCACCGGTCGCCGGGGCGACGCTCGTCTCGAGCGAGCAGCCGGCCGATGCCACCGCCCGCCGCGTCGCCGGACCCCGTGTCCGGCGCCGCGGCGGCATCGCGTGGCTCGGCCTCACCCCGTTCGCCGCCTACGTCCTGCTGTTCCTCGCGGTCCCCGCGGTGGTCGCGATCGGCAGCGGCTTCTTCACGAGCGACGGCGCGTTCACGTTCGCCAACCTCGCCGCGTTCGCCGACCCGTCGGTCATCCGTGCCTTCGGCGGCTCGTTCGCCCTGTCGGCCGTGTCCGCCGTGATCGGTGCCGTCGTCGGGGCGATCGTGTGCTGGGCGCTCGCCGCACTCCGGCCCGACGGGCTCGTCCGGTCCGTGATCGACTCCGCCGCGAGCGTCCTCGCCCAGTTCGGCGGCGTCATGCTCGCGTTCGCGTTCATCGCCACGATCGGCGCGCAGGGCCTCGTCACGACGTGGTTGGTGTCCGTCTTCCACATCGACCTCAACGCCGAGGGCACCTTCCTCTACACGGTCCCCGGGCTCGTCATCCCCTACGTCTACTTCCAGGTGCCGCTGATGGTCCTCACGTTCATGCCCGCCCTCGAGGGCGTCAAGACCCAGTGGGGTGAAGCCGCCGCCACCCTCGGCGCCTCCCGCACGACGTACTGGCGCCGCATCGGCCTGCCCGTGCTCGCGCCGGCGTTCTGGGGATCGCTGCTGCTCCTCTTCGCGAACGGGTTCTCGTCGTTCGCCACCGCGGCGGCCCTGATCTCCCAGGGCGGGATCGTGCCGCTCACCATCCGCACGCAGCTCACGAGCGAGACGATCATCGGACTGCAGAACGTCGCCGGTGTGCTCGCCTTCGGAATGGTCGTCGTGATGGCGATCGTGATGGGCGCGTACTCGCTGCTGCAGCGTCGGGCATCGAGGTGGCAGCGATGAGCGCGGCCGCCCCGGTGCGCCCGTCGCGCGGGTCGGGTGAGTCGCGCCCGTCGTCTCGTCGTCGGCCAGGAGGCGCGGCTCGCCCCGGCCGCTTCGGCGCGGCCCCGTCGCGGGTCACCGCCGCGATCGTGCTCGTCGTGGTCGGCCTCGTGTTCGCCGTCCCCCTCGTCGCCCTCGCGCAGTTCACCTTCCGCCAGGGGACGGACGGCAGCCTGACGCTCGCGCACTACGGCGCTCTCGTCGACCCGGTGAACGCCGCGACCTACCAGCCGGTGTTCGACGGCCTCGGGGCATCCCTGCTCATCGCGCTCATCACCGTGGGGATCGTGCTGCTCGTCCTGCTGCCGGCCCAGATCATCACGGCCCTGCGGTACCCGCGGCTCCGTCGGGTCCTCGAGTTCGTGTGCATCGTGCCGATCACCGTCCCCGTGGTCGTCCTCGTCGTCGGGTTCATCCCCGTGTACCAGGTCGTCGCCCAGGTCTTCGGCTCGGGCGCGTGGACCCTGTCGTTCGCGATCGGCATCGTCTCGCTGCCCTTCGCGTTCCGACCGATCGCCGCGGCCATCACCGCGATGGACATGGCCGTGCTCTCCGAGGCCGCCCGATCCCTCGGCGCGTCGTGGTGGACCGTCACGTGGCGGGTGCTCCTGCCGAACCTCCGCCGCGGCATCACCGCCGCCTGCTTCCTGACCATCACGGTCGTCCTCGGCGAGTACACCCTCGCCTCGTTCCTCTCCCGCACGACGTTCCAGACTGCGCTCCTGCTCGTGCAGTCGACCGACCCCTACGTCGCCGCGATCTTCTCGCTGGGCGCACTCGTCTTCGGATTCGTGCTGCTCGTCGTCATCGGCCGGGTCGGCTCCCGCCGTCGCCGTGCCCCGAAGGAGTCCGCATGACCGTCACCGCCCCCGCCGCCCCCGCATCGCTCGCCACCGACGGCGCGACCGTCGAGCTGCACGGCGTCGAGAAGCACTACGGCGCGCACCGTGCCCTCGCCGGCCTGTCGCTCCGCATCGAACCCGGCGAGTTCGTGTCGCTGCTCGGGCCCTCGGGCTGCGGCAAGACGACCGCGCTCCGGGCGCTCGCCGGCCTCGAGGCCATCGACGCCGGCTCCATCCGCATCGACGGCGTCGACGTCGCGGGCACCCCGGTGGACAAGCGGGACATCGGCATGGTGTTCCAGCAGTACTCGCTGTTCCCGCACATGACGGTGCGGCAGAACGTCGCGTTCGGCCTGGAGATGCGCCGGGTCCCCGCCGCCGCGCGCCGCGAGCAGGTCATCGACGCGCTCGACATGGTGCACCTCGCCGAGTTCGCCGACCGCTACCCGCACCAGCTCTCCGGTGGCCAGCAGCAGCGCGTCGCCCTCGCCCGGGCCCTGGTCACCCGCCCCCGCGTGCTCCTGCTCGACGAGCCGCTGTCCGCGCTCGACGCCAAGGTGCGGGTCTCCCTCCGCGACGAGATCCGCCGCATCCAGAGCGACCTCGGCATCACGACCGTGTTCGTCACCCACGACCAGGAGGAGGCGCTCGCCGTCTCGGACCGCATCGCGGTGATGAACGCCGGCGACATCGAGCAGATCGGCACGCCCGAGGAGCTCTACCGGTCCCCGTCCTCGGCGTTCACGGCGGACTTCGTCGGGCAGTCGAACCGGCTCCGCGGGGACCTGCGTGGCGGCGACGTGTTCGTCTACGGGTTCAGCGTCCCGGCGCTCGACGCCTCGGTGCCGGACGGCCCGGTGCTCGCCTACGTCCGCCCGGAGGACGTCGCCTTCGCCTCGGAGGGCGTCACCGGCACGGTCGTGGCTTCGAGCTTCCTCGGGTCGATCCGGCGCACCACGGTCCGGCTCGACGACGACACCGTGGTGACGGTGCAGCACGAGGTCGGCGACCGTCGTGCGGCCGGCGAGGCCGTCGCCGTGCGCCTGCTCGGCGCGCCCGTGGCGGTCGCCCCGCTCGCGTAGCCGCCAACTGACGGACGGGAGGCGCGGTGCGGGCCCGCACCGCGCCTCCCGTCCGTCAGTTCAGCGCTGGAAGCGCGCGGCCGGGTCGTCGGACAGGGCCGCCTCGATCCGCGCCCGCATGGTCGCGGGCATGTCCGGCAGCGCGTCGAGCCGCGCCCAGAAGGCCTCGGTGTTCTCACCGTCGGCGGGGAAGGGTTCCCCGGAGACGTACCGGCAGGCGAACACCAGGTCGAGGTACTGCGCCCGGTCACCGTTCGGGTAGGTCATCTCCGGCAGCACCTGCACCCACGCGAGGCGCTCGGCGACGGCGACGACGTCGGCTTCCTCGAGGACCTCGCGTTCGGCGGCGACCGCGGGTTCCTCGCCGGGGTCGACGATGCCGGTGACCGGCGTGAACGCGTGGTTGTCGGCCCGGCGCACGACGAGGAGCTCACGGTCCGGGCCCTCGCCGCGCGTCACGACGGCGGTGACCCCGGTGAGCCAGAGCGGCTCGTTCCCGATCTTCGAGCGGAGGGACAGGACGAAGTCAGGCGTGGGCATGCCGCCACGCTACCGACACGGGACCCTGTCGCGGACTGGTCATGACCAGTAGGCTGTCATCGTGGAGATCATCATCCTGCCCACGCCGGCTGAGGTCGGTCGCGTCGCCGCGGCCAAGATCGCCTCCGTCGTCGCGAAGAAGCCGTCCGCCGTCATCGGTGTCGCCACCGGGTCCAGCCCGCAGGGCATCTACGCCGACCTGCAGCGTCGTGTCGACGCGGGGGAGATCTCGTTCGCCGAGGCCCGCGCGTTCGCCCTCGACGAGTACGTCGGCATCCCGCTCGAGCACCCCGAGTCGTACGCCTCGGTGATCCAGCGTGACGTCATCGATCCGCTCGGGTTCGAGCCCTCCCGCGTCCGGGTCCCGGACGGCCGCGCGTCCGACCTCGAGTTCGCGGCGAAGGAGTACGACGCCGCGATCCGTGCCGCGGGCGGGGTCGACGTGCAGATCCTCGGGATCGGCGCGAACGGGCACATCGGGTTCAACGAGCCGACGTCGTCGTTCGCGTCCCGCACGCGCATCAAGACCCTCGCCCCGTCCACGCGCGAGGCCAACGCCCGGTTCTTCGACAGCCTCGACCAGGTCCCGACGCACTGCATGACGCAGGGGCTCGGCACCATCCTCGAGGCCCGCGAGCTCGTCCTCGTCGCCCAGGGCTCGTCGAAGGCCGACGCCGTGGCCGCCGCGGTCGAGGGGCCGCTGTCGTCGTTCGTCCCCGGGTCCGCGCTGCAGCTGCACGAGCACGCCACCGTCGTCGTCGACGAGGAAGCCGCGGTGGGCCTCAAGCTCGCCGATTACTACACGTACACGTACGCGAACAAGCCGGCCTGGCAGCTGTTCGAGTAGGGCCGCGGATCAGCCGCCTGCACGTCGTTCGAACGCGGTGTGCAGGCGGCTGAGTCCGTCGTCGAGGGTCTCCGCCGAGCACCCGAAGTTGAGTCGCGCGAACCCGGCCCCCTGGCGTCCGAAGTCCGGTCCGCTGCCGAGCGCGACCTTCGCCTCGTCGACGAGCAGGGCTGCGGGGTCGTCACCCCACGGGAGCGCCCGCAGGTCGAGCCACGCCAAGTAGGACGCCTGCGGCTGCCGGTACCCGGTGCCGGGCAGCACGTCACCGAGTCGCTCGGCCAGGGTGCGGCGGTTCGCGGCGAGCTCGGTCAGCAGCGACGCGAGCCAGGGTCCGCCCTCGCTGAACGCCGCCACGCTCGCGGTGTACCCGAGGATCCCGGTGCGCTCGACCACCTCGCCGGGCATGCCGTCGAACCAGGCGCGGGCACGCTCGGAGGTGCCGACCATCAGGGCGCACTTCGTCCCCGCGAGGTTCCACGCCTTGCTCGCGCTCGTCAGGGTGACCCCGAGCTCCGCGGCCTCGGGGCAGGAGTCGAGGAAGGGCGTGAACGTCGCGTCCGCGTGCACGAGCGGCGCGTGGATCTCGTCCGAGACGACCACGGCGTCCCACTCGGCGGCGAGTCGGGCGAGGGCGGCGAGGTCCTCGCGGGTGTGGACGAGTCCGAGGGGGTTGTGCGGGTTGCAGAGCAGCACCGTGCGGGCCCCGTCCGCGAACGCCCGGCCGATCCCGTCGAGGTCCATCCGCCACCCGGCCGTCGTGTCGAACGGGTCCGCCGTGCCCTCGGGTGCGAGCAGCGGGACCTCGGTCACGGAGCCACCGGCCTCGGCGACGTACTCCCAGAACGGCGGGTACACGGGCGGCATGATGACGACCTGGTCCCCGGGCTCGATGACCCGGCGGAGCGTCTCCACCGCAGCCACCGAGACGTCCGTGGTGGTCCGCACGAGGTCCGGGTCGAGGCGCCACGACCAGCGGGCCTCGGCGAAGTCGGCGAACGCCTCGGGGAGTGCCCGGCCGTGCCCGACGTACCCGGTGTCGCCGTTCGTGACCGCGGCAACGAGGGCGTCCCGCACGGGTTCGGCGAGCATGCTGTCCATCTCGGCGACGAACATCGGCAGCACGTCCGGCGGGTAGGCCGTGTACTTCTCGCTGGTGCGGGTGCGGTGCGCATCGAAGAGGGAGACCATGACGCTCATGGGGCCATCCTCGCAGCGGAGGGTGTGATCTGGACCTCAGTCGACGTCGGCGAGGGTGTACGGTCCGCTCGCGCCCGTGAAGGACACCACCTGCGCGCGGACGCCGACGTCGCCCTGTATGCGTGCTGCCGTGCGGAGTCCCAGTGCTCGGGTCTCCGCGTCACCGAACGGACCCCCGGCCCGCTCGGTCAGCGCTCGCCACCCGACGATCGCGCGCGCGGTGCCCTCGCGGAGCCCGGCGGCGCGCGCGGACAGGACCTCGGCGCGGCGGCGGCCGTTCCAGGACTCGACCTCGGTGCCGACGCGGTCGGCGGGCGCCACCACGACGGGGTGCGCGACCGGGAAGGTGTCGATCCCGCCGCCGGCGCCGCACCAGACGTGGACGTCGTCACCGACTTCGAGCTGCACCCTGCTCGCGAGCGTGAACGCGTCGACCCGGTGGGCGTCACGGACGGCGGCCGAGGGCCACTCGAACGACGTCCCGCTCAGCGCGTCGAACACGTCGTTCCACGCCTCGAGGTCGTGCCGCAGGGCAGCGCTGAGGCCGAGGGCGTCCGCGCCCGCGTCGACGAGGCCGACGTCCTCGGAGGATCCGCGGTACCAGAGCGGCGAGTCCCCGACGCCGTACTCGGCCATCACGAGGACGATCGCCCGCGGTGGGCGACGTCGACCGCCCGGCGCGTGCTCGCCCCCGTGCTGCATGGCGTCCATCCAAGCAGGCGCGGGCGGGGCGGCCGATCGACGTGAACAGCAGGGGAGCGCTCGGTGACCGATCGCGCGTCCCCCGTCCGAGGGGTCTAGCGTCGCGGGCGTGAACCGTTCCCGCGTGCACCGTCGCCCGCTCCTCCGCCCGCTGCCGCTCGCCGCGGTGGCCACGATCGCCGCGCTGCTCGGGACGGGGATGGTCGCCGCACCGGCCGTCGCCTCGTCGTCCGGGCAGGCAGGACAGGCGGCCCGGACCGTCTCCGACCCCGCCCGGTACGTCGACCCGTTCATCGGCACGAGCGGTGACGGCAACACCTGGCCCGGCGCGACAGCTCCGTTCGGCATGCTCCAGTGGAGCCCCACCGGCACCGCGGGCGACCAGACCTCGACCCCGGTCGCGAACGGCTACTCGTACGACGTCGACCGACTGCGGGGATTCAGCCTGACGCACCTGAACGGTGCCGGCTGCGCGCCGGGTGCCGCCGGTGACGTGCCGATCATGCCCGTCACCACACCGGTCACGACCTCGCCGTCGTCCGACTCCACCGACGCGGTCTACGCCGCCGGCTACTCGCACGACGACGAGTCCGCGAGCCCCGGCCGCTACACGGTCCGCCTCGACAACGGCGTCCGCACCGACCTCGCCGTCACCACGCGTGCCGGCGTCGGCGAGTTCGCGTTCCCGGCCGGCAAGGACGCGAACCTGCTCTTCCGCACGTCGAACTCGATCAACGGCAGCGAGGCGGCGACCACCCGCGTCGACGCACGGACGCGCACGGTCAGCGGCAGCGTCCTGACCGGCGGCTTCTGCAGCCGCCGTGCGAACGGGGGCGGGGCCACGAACCCCGACCGCCGCAGCTACTACCGCCTGTTCTTCACGGCGACCTTCGACCGGGCGTTCACGAGCACCGGCACCTGGCAGGACGGCACGGTCCGGCCAGGAGGCACGTCCTCCTCCGGCGGGGAGGGCTACCTGACCGGCGCCGACCGTGCCGGACGCGGCTCCGGCGCGTGGGTCGGGTTCGACGCGCGTCGCGGTGCGACGGTGCACGCGAAGATCGGCATCTCGTACGTGAGCGCGGCAGGAGCCGTCGCGAACCGCGACGGCGAGGTGACCCCGCGCTCGACCGTCGCCAGCGTGGCGGCCGGCACCCGCGCCTCCTGGAACCGCGAACTGTCGCGCCTGCGCGTCGGTGGCGGCACGGCGGACCGGACCACCCAGCTCTACACGTCCGTGTACCACGCGCTCATGCAGCCGAACACCCTGAACGACCGTGACGGCCGCTACCTCGGGCCGGACCAGCGGGTGCACCGGATGGACCGGGGCCACCGGGCCGTCTACGGCACGTACTCCGGGTGGGACCAGTACCGGGCGCAGATCCAACTGCTCGCACTGCTGCGACCGGACGTCGCCGGCGACATGGCGCAGTCGATGCTGCGGTTCGCCGAGCAGAACGGCGGCGTGTGGGACCGCTGGCTCCACCTCGGTGCGCCGACGCACGTCATGACCGGCGACCCCTCGGCCGCGACCCTCGCCACCTGGTACGCCATGGGTGTCCGGAACTTCGACGTGCGAGCCGCCTACGCCTCGCTGAAGCAGCAGGCGACCGTCGAGAACGCCGACGCCGAAAGCGACATCGGCTGCCCGGGCCAGTGCCTGGCGCAGCGGCCGGCGCTCGACGAGTACCTGCAGCGGCACTACGCGGCGAACGACGACTGCTCGTGCTGGGGTGGTGCGGCCGAGACCCTCGAGGACTCGATCTCCGACAGTGCGCTCGGGTACTGGGCCTCGTCGCTGGGGCTTCGCTCGGATGCCCGGATGTTCGCGGAGCGCGGGACCTACTGGAAGAACACGTTCAACCCGGCCGTCGGGTACCAGGCCGCTCGCCAGGCCGACGGGTCGTGGACGCCGGACTGGTCCCCCTCGACCGGCACCGGGTTCGCGCAGGGGACGAGTGCGCAGTACACGTGGCTCGTGCCGCAGGACGTGCACGGGCTGTCGACCGCGCTGGGCGGAGACGATGCCGCTGCGGCTCGCCTGGACGCCTTCTTCCACGACAGCTCGGGCGCGTTCGCGGTGACCGGTGGTGACCCCACGAAGTTCGACCCGACCAACGAGCCCGACATCCACACGCCGTGGATGTACAACGCGCTCGGCAAGCCGTGGAAGACGCAGGAGACCGTGCGTCGGGTCGTCGACGACGCCTACACGACCGGGCCGAGCGGGCTGCCGGGCAACGACGACCTCGGCACGATGAGCGCCTGGTACGTCTTCGCGTCGATCGGGTTGTTCCCGCAGACGCCGGGGCGGGCGGAGATGCTCATCGGCAGCCCGACGT
Source organism: Curtobacterium sp. C2H10 (assembly GCF_025407985.1). Taxonomy (NCBI): domain Bacteria; kingdom Bacillati; phylum Actinomycetota; class Actinomycetes; order Micrococcales; family Microbacteriaceae; genus Curtobacterium; species Curtobacterium sp. C2H10. Next base: position 32,628 of record NZ_JABXGF010000038.1, read on the forward strand.
TCAGCACGGTCGACATCCGGCGGTCGAGCGGGGAGCGGATCGTCGTCCGGTCCTCCGGCACGGAGCCGTACGTCCACGGTGCACGCCTGGACGGCCGGACGCTCGAGAGGTCCTGGGTGCCGGCGTCGTTCGTGACCCGCGGTGGGACGCTGTCGCTGCGGGTCGGGGACACGGCGGACACGTCGTGGGCGAGCGGGGTGCGGGGCCGGCCGGTCGACCGGTAGGCACCGCGGCGATCAGCGGAGCGGCCGCCCGGCACCCCAGACGCGGCGGACCTCGAACGACGGCGACAACGCCACGAGGTCGGCGGCGTACCCCGGCGCGAGCCGACCCAGCCGGTCGCCGAGCCCCAGCGCCGCCGCCGGCACGCTGGTCAGCGCCGCCACGGCTTCCGGCAGCGTCTGTCCCGCGAGGGTCACGGCGTTCCGCAGCGCCACGTCCTGCGTCAGCGTCGACCCCGCGATGGTGTCCGTCCCCGCGACGTGCGCGATCCCGTCCGTCACGGTCACGGCGAGGGACCCGAGCGTGTACGAGCCGTCGGCCGCACCGGCAGCGCCCATGGCGTCGGTGATGAGGGCGACCCGGCCCGGTGCCGCACGCAGCAGCATCGACGCCACGGACGGGTGCACGTGCACGCCGTCGAGGATGAGCTCGAGCGTCACGCGGTCGTCGGCCACGGCGGCCGCGATCGGCCCCGGAGCACGGTGGTGGATGCCCGGCATGGCGTTGAACGCGTGCGTGAGCAGGGTCGCGCCGGCGTCGAACGCTGCCCGGGCCTGGTCGTACGTGCCGACCGTGTGGCCGACGGCGACGGTGACGCCCGCGGCGACGAACCGTTCGGTCGCGTCGAGGGCGCCGGCGAGCTCCGGCGCGATGGTGACCTGGCGGACGACGCCGTCGCCGGCCTCGAGCAGGTCCGCGACCGGACCGGGCGCCGGGTCGATCAGGAACGACTCGTTGTGGGCGCCCTTGTTGTGCGGGGAGAGGAAGGGTCCCTCGAGGTGGACGCCGAGCACGAGCGGGTCGTCGGCCATCACCGTGCGGATGCGGTCGAGCGAGGCGGTCAGCGCGGGGACCGGGTTCGCGACGAGGGACAGGACCGAGCGGGTCGTGCCGTGCGACCGGTGGACCTCGAGGGCGGCCGCGATCGAGTCGTCCTCGTACGCGGTGCCGCCGCCGCCGTGGCCGTGCAGGTCGATGAAGCCGGGCGTCAGGACGGCGTCGCCGAGGTCCACGACCTCGTGCACCGAGGTCGCCGCCGGTGCCTCGGGGCCGGAGCCGACCGCGTGGATCGTGTCACCGACGACGAGGACCCAACCGTCCGCGGTGGAGCCGGCCGCGTCGACCACGTGGGCAGAGCGGATCAGCGTGCGCCGCGCCTCCTGGCCGACGGACGCGCCGCCGTTCACCGGGTCTCCTTGCGGAACTGCACCACGCCCGACAGGGCCGCCACGAGGATGAAGACCAGCCCCACCACCGGGTGCCCGATCGAGATCCAGCACCCGCCGGCCGCGATCACGAGGGCGACCTCGACGATGGTCTTGCCGACGATGTCGGTCTCGATCGGCGACGCTTGCGACCGGAACAGGTACCAGACCACCGCGGCGAACACCGGCGTGCCGATCATGAACAGGATGCCGGGCATCGGGAACGGCCACGCGATGTAGCCCCAGTACGCCAACGAGACCAGGCCGAAGGCGCACACCAGGATGCGGAGCACCGTCCAGCCGTCGAGCCTCCGCGGGCGGATGGCGTGCGGGTCCGGGGTGTCGCCCCAATCGACGGGGGACTGCGGTGCTGACATGCGGTGCCTACTTGAAGATGATGGTGCGGGCGCCGTCGAGGAGGACACGGTCCTCGGCGATCCAGCGCACCGCCTGGGTGAGCGTGCGGGACTCCTCGTCCTGGCCGATCGAGACCAGCTCAGCGGGGTCCTTCGTGTGGTCCACGCGGACGACGTTCTGCTCGATGATCGGGCCCTCGTCGAGGTCGCTCGTCACGAAGTGCGCCGTCGCACCGATGAGCTTGACCCCGCGGGCGTGCGCCTGCCGGTAGGGGTTGGCGCCCTTGAAGCCCGGCAGGAACGAGTGGTGGATGTTCACCGCGCGACCCTCGAGCGCGGCGCACAGCTCCGGCGAGAGGATCTGCATGTACCGGGCGAGGACGACGAGCTCGATGTCGTGCTCCTCGACCGCCTGCAGCACCCGGCGCTCCATCTCCTGCTTGCTCGCGGCGTCCGTCACCGGCCGGTGCTCGAACGGCACGGAGTAGAACGACGCGAGCTCGGAGAGGTCCGCGTGGTTCGAGAGCACGAGCGGCACCTCGATCGGGAGCTGTCCGCCGCGCTGCCGGTAGAGCAGGTCGTTCAGGCAGTGTCCGGCCTTCGACACGAGGACGAGGGTGCGCAGCGGCCGGCCGACGACGTCGAGCTGGACGCGGGCGTCGTAGCGCTCGGCGACAGGGGCGAGCGCGGCCTCGAACGTGGTGCGGTCGACGGGGGCCATGACCTGGAGGCGCATGAAGAACGTGTTCGTGTCGACGCTCGAGAACTGCTGCGACTCGGTGATGTTCCCGCTCGCGGCGACGACGGCTCCGGAGACGGCGTGCACGATCCCGGGCTGGTCGTCGCAGACCAGCGTGAGGGTCCAGTGCGTGGGGGTCTGCTCGCTCGGGGCGGTCGGGTCGGTCACCGGATCAGGCTACCGGGATCGGGCTGTCGGGAGGCGCGGCGCGGCCCCGCCGGTCGGCCTGCGGCCCGCCGCCGGTCGCGCGGGCGCGGCG